>NZ_JBAWTG010000613.1:0-372 GCF_037106235.1 Methylobacterium nigriterrae
CTGTGCTCTTTGCCTTATCGCTTGCGGCGTCTCTTGCCAGGCGAGCTGCTTTCAGGCGCGCGGTGTTTGCGTCTGCGGCGCTGAGGGCTGGCTCGTCCGGGGACTGTCGGGAATTTCGTGTGGGGGCGGCCATAGTGGACCCGAAGGAGGTTCCCGATGGCCCGACGCAAAGCCCCCCGCATCCCTGACGCGATCCTAGACCAGCTTCTGGCCGGGGCTGACCCCAAGACGGCGTTCGAGGCCGATGGCCTGCTGGACGCGTTGAAGAAGGCTCTGGCCGAGCGGGCGCTCAACGCCGAGATGGACCACCATCTGGCGGGCGAGGACGCCGGCAACAGCCGCAACGGCTATGGCCGCAAGACCGTGACCACT
>NZ_JBAWTG010000614.1:0-371 GCF_037106235.1 Methylobacterium nigriterrae
AGAGCCTCGTCGGTGCTGACCACCTCGATGACAGAGAAACCTGCGGCAACCAGAGTATCGCCTCTGGCGATGAGGGATCGGTAGCTCCCGCAACCAAGTAGCAGAGGTGAGCAGCCGCTACAGCGGCCGGGACACATGTGCGCTTCGTCCGAGCACGTGCAAAGCCGAAACAGAGCTTATCAGCGGTGGGCTGCAAACCCCGACATTGCCCCCCGTTCGGTACGGGTCCGTACGGTAGGGCGGCCCCTGAGTTCCGGCGACCGGCTTAGAGCGTCTAACAAAACCACCGTTCGATGAAGCGCCAGACGATGAGGGCTGCGGCCAGTGTCGTGAAGGCGAGGTGGATGTCGCGGCGTCGCTCGTAGCGGATG
>NZ_JBAWTG010000615.1:0-370 GCF_037106235.1 Methylobacterium nigriterrae
CCTTCTGGTGAGCGCGCACGCTGGTGCCGTCGAGGAACACCATGCCGAGCTGCACGCCGCGCTCCTGAACGAGGCTGAGGAGCCGCTCCCAGACGCCGGCACGTGCCCACCGGATGAAGACCTGGGCCGCACGCCACCAGGGTCCGAGTTCAGCTGGCACGGCGCGCCACTTGGCTCCGTTCTGATGCCGCCAGAGGATGGCCGAGACGGTGCGGCGCAGATCCTGTGGCGGCGTCTTGCCCTTCGGCCGGCAGGCTTCCACCAGCGGCTCCAGCTCGGCCCATTGCGCGTCCGACAGCATCGCTCCTCCTCGCTCAGGAGAGGCGAAACGCTCACCGCATCGGGTGGTTCAAGCGATCACAGGCCGTAG
>NZ_JBAWTG010000616.1:0-369 GCF_037106235.1 Methylobacterium nigriterrae
CGGCTTGACCACATGGGCTGCGATGCCCGCCTGCTCGCAGGCCCGCACCTCCGGTCCGCTGTAGTAGCCCCGATCGGCGACCACCTCGGCCTGGCTCGCACCAGTCGCCTCCTGCGCGGCGCCCGCCATGGTGCTGAGCTGTGCCCGGTCGCTCCCCGTCGTGACCACATCGTGGGCGACCACCAAGTGGTGTCCAGCTTCGACGGCGAGCTGCACGTTATAGCCGACGATGCCTGAGCCTCTGGCGTTCATCGAGCGCGCGTCGGGATCGGTGAGCGACACTTGGCCATCCGGCGAGGCACGCAGCTGCTCGTCGATGAGCTTGAGGTCCGCCAAGTAGGCGTGAAGCACGGTCAGCTTCTGGGTGAG
>NZ_JBAWTG010000617.1:0-368 GCF_037106235.1 Methylobacterium nigriterrae
CCCTGCGTTGATCCAGGCGGTTCATACCTCGCTTGCCGGTCTCGCCAACGAGACCGCGCAGGCTGCCACAGCCGAGGAGCAGGTGGAGAAGGCGACGCCTTCGCAGATCCGCAAGTCGGTCACGCCGGATGCGCTGATCTCCTTCATCGACGGTAAGCCCTACAAGACGCTCAAGCGCCATCTGACCGGCCACGGGCTCGACCCCTACAGCTACCGCCAGCGCTTCGGCCTGCCGGCCGACTACCCGATGGTGGCGGCCAGCTACGCCACCCAGCGCTCGGAACTCGCCAAGGCCATCGGGCTTGGACGGCCGGGCGCCCAGGCTTCGGTGGAGGAGCCTAAGGGCAGAGGTCACTGGAAGGCGGCTT
>NZ_JBAWTG010000618.1:0-367 GCF_037106235.1 Methylobacterium nigriterrae
CCGTCACAACCTTGTAGACGGCTCGTCACAGCCACACCTGCTCAAGCTGTAGCCGCATTCCGCCGGGCGGATGAGGCCGGGGAGTTGGGACATGCGGCGTGCCGTCGGCCTCGTCCTCCTCTGTGCGGCCGGAGCGGCTGGTCCGACTCGCACCAGCGCGGCCGAGACCCTGTCCTTCTGGGATCTCAAGCGCGATCAGCTCCGCCTGCTCGTCGCCTCGCCGCAGGTGATGGTC
This sequence comes from Methylobacterium nigriterrae, assembly GCF_037106235.1. Classification (NCBI taxonomy): domain Bacteria; kingdom Pseudomonadati; phylum Pseudomonadota; class Alphaproteobacteria; order Hyphomicrobiales; family Methylobacteriaceae; genus Methylobacterium; species Methylobacterium nigriterrae. Next base: position 236 of record NZ_JBAWTG010000618.1, read on the forward strand.
ACCCGCACCGCGTCGGGCTGGGACGCCTACTGCCGCTGCCCCGTCGTGCTCAAGCCGCACGAGATCCCCGAGGTGATGAAGAAGGCGATCATCGCCGTCGAGGACAAGCGCTACCTGGACCATGGCGGCGTC
>NZ_JBAWTG010000619.1:0-365 GCF_037106235.1 Methylobacterium nigriterrae
GCAACGGTCGACAGGCAGGGCCAGCTCTCGCCCAGCGAGGCGCTGATGCAGGTCGTCACGATCGCTCTAGCCGGCAGCGATACCACGCGGCGCAGGCTGAAGCGATGGCAGCCCTTGAGGAGTTGCGCTCTGCAATACGCCATGCGCGAGCGCCTCGCCGGGCTCGGCTTTGCCGAGGTCGAGGTCATCGACGAGGATCTCGGCTGCTCGGCCGCCGGCGGTACGCGGCGCGCCGGCTTCGAGCGCATGGTCGCCGAGGTCTGCCTGGGCAAGGTCGGCGCGGTCGCCGCCCGCGAGGTCTCCCGCTTCGCTCGCAACAGCCGTGCGCGCAGGCCGCGTCCGACAGCTCGGAGCCGGAGATCAGC
>NZ_JBAWTG010000620.1:0-364 GCF_037106235.1 Methylobacterium nigriterrae
CCGCTACGACAAGCTGCTCCTCAACTTCATAGGATTCGTCACCCTCGCAGCCATCAGCATCTGGCTCAGATAGTTAAATCCTCACCACAGCCTAGGCCGGATGGCAGAAGGCGGTAATTCCGTGTGTGATCTGGTGCCGCCCACGCCCCTCGACCGCGCCGAGTGTGCTCATCTACATCGCCCAGCATATTCGCTGAACTCCAGAGTTAAGGCGCCTTGCAAGGTCCGCCACGAGCGGCTCCATTGAAGCGCGAGCTTTCCTGGTTGGTCCTGGGAATTGCCGACAAGCCACCTTAAGCCCCGCCAGCCCTCGGCTCGCGGGGCTTTCCTTGTCCAGACGCAGAGGGTCCAACGTGGCCCCGCA
>NZ_JBAWTG010000621.1:0-363 GCF_037106235.1 Methylobacterium nigriterrae
GGCAATGACGGGGCGACCCAGCCGATGGAGCCGCTCTGGAACCCGGCCGGCTACATGCGCAACGTGGTCGAGACCACGCGCGTGCAGGCGGCGTGAGGGAGGCGGGAATGACGAGGCAGCTCTCTCTCATCGCGGCCGCGGCCCTCGCGCTGGCGGGCGGCGCGGCCCTTGCCGCCCCGCGCGGCTACGACCTGCCCGAGGCGACGGCGCAGCTCAGGCCGGCCGAGGGGCACGAGGCCGGCTACGCGGCGGCGCAGGCCAATTGCGTGGCCTGCCACTCGGTCGACTACATCGCCATGCAGCCGCCGAAGAAGGGCAAGGCGTTCTGGGACGCGGAGGTGACCAAGATGATCAAGGTCTACC
>NZ_JBAWTG010000622.1:0-363 GCF_037106235.1 Methylobacterium nigriterrae
GCTTTCTCCATTCTGCGTCGTCCAGCATCACTCCTCCCAGTCAGGAGGAGCAAAACGCCCGCACACGGAACACGTTCAAGGCCGAACAGGCCGTAGCAGTAGGTCGCATAGCCGAGTCACAGTTGCGATCGTGTCCAAAAGGTTCGACGCAACGTCGAAGCGAAAGCAGCCAATCCGGTTTCGGCCAAACCCGGCCGGCAGCTTTGCGCCCGTTCCGGCCATTCGGCCGATGCAGGCAGATGCTCCGAAGCGGACGTTCGCCGACTAGGAGCCCTCTCTGATTGGGGGCAGTGAGGCAAGCTACTCCTGATCCTCATCGGTCCCGGATGTATCGCTCCCGCAGGTCACGCGCTTCTCTTCGCG
>NZ_JBAWTG010000623.1:0-363 GCF_037106235.1 Methylobacterium nigriterrae
TCCGGCGTGAACGTTCGTTTCGTTGTCCCCATCAGACACCTTCCAGCCCCCATGGGAGCGTAGCAGAGGTGTCCACTCATTCAGAGGAGGATCAGTTCGACCTGCGGCGGTAAGCGGACCGGAACCTATACGGGTGCGACAGGTGGCTGGTGCAGCTGGCAGTAAGCCTAGCGGCCCACACCCGCAGGCATCAAACCCGCTTGAGCAGCTGCACCTTCCGGCTGGCATTATCGTAGTCCGCCCACAATCGATCGCAGGTCGGCCGAGGAGCCCGACGCAGCTGATCAAGAGTGTTGGCAATGTCCTGCTTGAGCCGCCTTGAGCGCTTCTTCATGAAGAAGTCCGCGTGGGTCATCGCGTGCT
>NZ_JBAWTG010000624.1:0-362 GCF_037106235.1 Methylobacterium nigriterrae
GACCTGCCGGCTCAGCCGATCGAGCTGCTCCAGCATCGTACCCAGCACCGTCAGCAGCGGCTCGACGAGCGGCCGGATCTCAGGGTCGTCGCCGGTCAGCTCGCGCACACGTCCGGCAAAGGCGGCCCGGGCTGGCGTACCGAGCTTGATCCCGCCCTCGCGCAGGATGGCCCGCACCACGTTCTCGATCGCGCGCATCTCGTTGAGCAGCGTGCGGCGCGCCACCAGGAGCGAGCGCCAGAGCCGGGACTGGCGCGACTTGACGTGGACCTGCCGGTACCAGCCGGTGCGCATGATCTGGGCGAGCGCCCGGGCGTCGTTGCGGTCGGTCTTGTTGGGCATCGTCTTCATGGCCGCGTTGG
>NZ_JBAWTG010000625.1:0-362 GCF_037106235.1 Methylobacterium nigriterrae
GCCACCCGCTCAGGTTGAGGCTCTCGCTCAGCAGGAGCGGGAGCGGATTGACGAGCGCCTTGCTCGATCAGGCGGCGACAGCGCTGCCTTCTGGCATGCAGTCGCGCTGATCTACCGGCGCGGTCTGCCTGACCCGGCGCCGCCATGCGCAGATCTGAGCCTTGCAGCTTGAGGCTGTTCTGGCGCCGCTTGCCATCACGGCGCGGCGGCCATCTCAGCTCAAGCGCGACGAAGCTTTGCCTTTTCCATCAGGCAGTTATGGATAAGCGGAGCCTTTCGTTAGGCACGGTTCAGGCTTGGTATGCCAAAAGCTCCCACCTGCATGTTCCGGAAACTCCTGGGTGTCACAACACCAGCAGGGG
>NZ_JBAWTG010000626.1:0-362 GCF_037106235.1 Methylobacterium nigriterrae
GTCGCCGTCGCGCACCGCCGCGAGCGGACCGCCGATCGCGGCTTCAGGCGCCACATGCAGCACGATCGAGCCGAAGGCGGTGCCGGACATCCGGGCGTCGAGCTGCCGGATGCGACCTTGCACCTCGCTCGCCTGCTCGGCCAGAGTGCCGATCACCTTGGCAGCAAGGTTGGGGACCTCGCGCGCCTCACCGGCCACGGCCCGTCGCACGAACGCCAGAGCGTGGGCGATACCCTTCGGGAGATCGATGCCGAACTCGGCTAAGATGATCCTCCTCTGAATGAGTGGACACCTCTGCTACGCTCCCATGGGGGCTGGAAGGTGTCTGATGGGGACAACGAAACGAACGTTCACGCCGGAGT
>NZ_JBAWTG010000627.1:0-359 GCF_037106235.1 Methylobacterium nigriterrae
TGCCGGCGCCTGTGCGCGATCACCTCGGGCATCAGCTGCAGGGCTTCTACGCCGCGATCCTGGCCGAGGCGCAGCCTCAGCGGCATCTCGATCTGATTGCGCAGTTCAATGCGGCGCTGATGGCTCAGGGCGATGCGTTCGCCTCTCAGTTTCGCGACGGCCTCCTTGCGGCTTTGCCGGGTCTGCGCGCCTTCGCGATGTCCTTGGTCGTGGACTCCTCCCGCGCAGAGGATCTCGTGCAGGAGACGTTGGTCAAAGCTTGGGCCAACCAGCATCGCTTCCGGCCGGGCTCGAACCTGATGGCGTGGCTGATCACGATCCTGCGCAACCAGTTCTACACCGAGTGTCGCAAGCGCAAG
>NZ_JBAWTG010000628.1:0-359 GCF_037106235.1 Methylobacterium nigriterrae
TGCGCCGGTCCACGCGATCACGGGCGCGCCGCAGGCCGCCATGAGCACCCGCAGGCCCTCGATCCACTCCTCGGCCTCGGCCAAGCTCATGAACCCGGCCCGCTGATGCAGCGAGCCGGTGCCGAGGATCACCACGACATCGAACCGCCCGTCAGATCGGTCAAAAACCTTGTACGTCACGATCCGCGCCATGGCTGCATCTACGCCGATCCCGCCCTGAAGGTTGCCGTAACAGCACTGTCACGATCCATGATCTCGCAAAAGCTGTGCTTGTCAGCGCCCCCCTGTATGAGCTTTGCTGGATATCGATGGCCCGCAAAACCAGTCGTAGCCCTGCGAGACCCTGAAACGCGGTCTCT
>NZ_JBAWTG010000629.1:0-358 GCF_037106235.1 Methylobacterium nigriterrae
GTGCAGCTCGGGATGACGTTCCTCGACGGCACCAGCATCCGTGCGCATCAGAAGGCTGCAGGAGCCCATCGAAAAGGGGCTCACAAGCTGAGCGGGACAGGCGCGAGGCGCTGGGCCGCTCGCGCGGCGGCTTTGGCAGCAAGGCCTGCGTGATCGCCGACGGTCTCGGTCGCGCGGTCGCCTTCATCCTGGCCCCCGGTCAGGCCCATGAACTCCCACACGCTATCCCGCTGCTGGACCGTCTGCCTGACGTGCCGAAGTGGGTGGTGGCCGACCGAGGTTATGCCAGTCACGCCTTTCGTGAGCACATCTGGAGCCGGGGTGCACGGCCCGCGATCCCGTCAAAGCGCAACGAAGC
>NZ_JBAWTG010000630.1:0-358 GCF_037106235.1 Methylobacterium nigriterrae
GTCCATCTCGGCGTTGAGCGCCCGCTCGGCCAGGGCCTTCTTCAGCGCGTCCAGCAAGCCGTCGGACTCGAACGCCGTCTTGGGATCGGCGCCGGCCAGCAGCTGGTCCAGGAGCGCGTCAGGGATGTGCGGTGCTTTCCGTCGTGCCATCGGGGACCTCCTTCGGGTCCACTATGGCCGCCCAACACGAAATTCCTGACAGTCCCGTTAACAAAGTCTGAAGCCAAGGCCGGACCACCCCCTCCTGCGTCCCGCGCGAGCGTTTGCGACATGTGTGGACGCCCCTTTAGGAGCAAGAGAAATCTTCAAGAGCGGTGTGGCACGTGGTCGGGTGCTGACATGTGTGCGGCCTTTGATG
>NZ_JBAWTG010000631.1:0-355 GCF_037106235.1 Methylobacterium nigriterrae
CGCCAACCTGCAATACGGCTGGACCCTGTTCGTCGACCCGATCGACGCCAAGCATCACTGGGGCCGGGCCGCCATCCAGCTGGCCTTCACCTTCTTCGTGGCCACCGAAACCTGGCTCGTGCCGATCGAGGCCTGGTTCGTCGACCGCTACGGGCCGCGCCTCGTGGTCTGCTTCGGCGGCGTGATGATCGCGCTCGCCTGGGTGCTCGACGCCTACGCCACCACCCTGCCGCTCCTGTACCTCGCGGCCGTGATCGGCGGCATCGGTGCGGGCTCGGTCTACGGCACCTGCGTCGGCAACGCGCTGAAGTGGTTCCCGGATCGCCGCGGCCTCGCGGCGGGCGCCACCGCGGCG
>NZ_JBAWTG010000632.1:0-354 GCF_037106235.1 Methylobacterium nigriterrae
GGCTGGAATGACAAGGCAGCTCTCCCAAAAAGCAGCCTTGAATCAGATCTCGCCTCGACCCGGTAGACCCAAATCTTAAATCCTCACCACAGCCTAGAGTATCCGCCCTCGCGTTTCGACCCCGAGGGTAAGCACGAGCGGAGCGGCGATGAGGAAGCCGCCCGCGCCGACCTGGAAGGCAACGGCCGTGCCGCCGGCCTGGACGAGGACCGGGACGATCATCAGGCCCAGGCCCGCAGCCTCGTCGTCGAGACGCTTACTCGGACAGATGGGGTGATTGGGGTCAGGCCGCGGTTCGGCTGAAGGCGGCTGCTCCTGTCGAGATGTGAGATCGTGGTCGACGTCGGATCGCCA
>NZ_JBAWTG010000633.1:0-352 GCF_037106235.1 Methylobacterium nigriterrae
GCACCCGCGGATTGCCCGAGCCTTCTGGTGGGAGGCTCTGGTCGGCGTCGCGATCGTGCGGGAGTGGACGGTCAACCTCGGCCAGCGCATCGGCCTGGAGAAGGTTGGGCATCTCCTGTGTGAGCTGTTCATCCGGCTGCGCGCGGTTGGGCTGGTCGAGCATAACAGCTGCAGCTTGCCACTGACGCAGGCGGATCTGGCCGACGCGACAGGCCTGTCGAACGTGCACGTCAACCGCGTGCTGCAGGAATTGCGCAGCTCCGGCCTCATCCTGCTGAAGGACCGCCGCCTCACGATCCCGGAGATGTCCGCGCTCCAGGTGGTGTCGCTGTTCAACCCGAACTACCTGCAC
>NZ_JBAWTG010000634.1:0-349 GCF_037106235.1 Methylobacterium nigriterrae
CTCTCGACCACGAGCTTGCCGGCGGTGATCACCGCCCCGTCGATCTTCGTGAGGCTCGCCCAGCCGCCGACCCCGCCGACCAGCATCAGCACGATCAGGCCTGTGATGCGAACCTGCCGGCGGATGGCCGAGCGGGCTTCCGAGGCAGGCGGGCGCGCGGCCCTGCAGGCGGTCTGCGCGGCGAGGGGAAGGGTGGTAGGCATCATGCGCTCCTGCGGCATAGGCACGAGCCATGTCTTAGATGGGCAGCGGCGAGGGTCCGTGACCCGCCTCACGCTGGCAAATGGACGCGCGAAAGCCCCCGCCGGGCAGACCCGGCGGGAGCATGGTTCGGGTCCGGTCGGACCGG
>NZ_JBAWTG010000635.1:0-349 GCF_037106235.1 Methylobacterium nigriterrae
GCTTCCCATCCGCGAACGCGAGGCGTCCCTCGGTGTCCTCGCTCTGCGTCCCGATCTGCACCGGCTGCAGCGTGATCTCCACCATCTCGCGCCTCAAACAGCAATTCACTGCCAAGCCCTCAGCTCCTAACCGCATTCACTTACGGCAAGCTTCACAGGCCGAGCAGGGCAGCGGCCGCTGCGGGGCACGAGGAGGGACGAGATTGCTACCTAGGCGGCCCTGGCAATGCGCAGGTCCAGGTACCCGGGGTCGAACTCGGCAAACGCCTTCAGCCGCTCCACATCGGGGATGGTCAGCGCGGACTTGCTCCAGACGATCAGGTCGCTCGCCCGTAACGCCTGCAGCACG
>NZ_JBAWTG010000636.1:0-348 GCF_037106235.1 Methylobacterium nigriterrae
GCGGTTGCGCCCGAAATCGACGTACTGCGCGTCGGCCTCGAAACCGATCACGAAGCCCGAGCCCGGCGTGAACTGGTAGTTGTAGCCGATCTGGCCGCCGCCGACGAAGCCGTCGTTGCTGTTGCGGTTCGAGAAGGCGAGCACGCCCGCCGCCGGCGCGCCGGCGCCGGTCACGAACAGGCTCGAGCCCGGCGTGGCGCCGCCCGGGACGGTGACGACGGTCGGGCCGCGGTCGTTCTGGGTGCCGAAGCCGTAGCCCGCGTTGAAGCCGGCGTAGAAGCCCGTCCAGGTGAAGACCGGAACCGGCGTGAACACCGGCGGCGGCGCCGCACGGCGCGGAAGATCGGC
>NZ_JBAWTG010000637.1:0-348 GCF_037106235.1 Methylobacterium nigriterrae
GCCCGCTCAACGTCGAGACGCTGGCGACCCACCTCTACGGAGAGGCGGTGCGCGGCACCTACGAGTACGGCGCGGTGGCGGCCCTCCTCATCGTGCTGGTGGGGCTGATCCCCGTGCCGGTGCTGCTGCGGCTCGGCAGGCGCGGGCCGCGGGTTCCGTGCTCACCCCAGGCGGCTCGAGCTCCGCAGCACCTGGCGTCCGCTCAGCACCACCTTGCGCACGGGCTGGTCCGGCGTCCGGTTCCGCTCGAACAGCAGGCTCATCGCCTCGGCGCCGATCACCGCCACGGGCTGCTCGATCACGGTGAGCCCCGGCTCGACGAGCTCGGTCCAGGGCTCGATGTCGAAT
>NZ_JBAWTG010000638.1:0-347 GCF_037106235.1 Methylobacterium nigriterrae
GCCGGGCGCGGGCCGCCTCTCCCGGGCGGGTGATGCGGGCTGCCCGCGATCGCTCGATGCGCCCCTCACGCGGCGGTGAGCATCCGCCCGTCGTGCCCCGCGAGCACGACCTCGCGGATCTCGCCGGGCGCGGCGGCGAGCCGCACCGGCGTGAAGGCCTCGGTGCGGCCCGTGCCGCCCCGCTCGGCCAGCACGCGGCGGGTCTGCCCGCCCTCGGCGTCGAGGTGGCGCGCCAGCGCCGCCTCCCCGGCCGCCCTCAGGCGGGCTGCGCGCTCGCGCACGCTCCCGGGGGCGACCGGCGGCATCCGGGCGGCCGGCGTGCCGGGCCGGGGCGAGTAGGGGAAGAC
>NZ_JBAWTG010000639.1:0-346 GCF_037106235.1 Methylobacterium nigriterrae
GCTTGCCGCCGCGATCGAGGCGCAGGCGGGCGCCCGCCTGCCGGGCGCCCGCCGCCTGGCGCTGCGTGCCCGCGCGGCCGCCTCGGGCCTGGCGATCCCGGACGCGCTCCACACGGAGATCGCGGCCCTGTAGCGGGTCCGGCGGCGCGACGGCCCGGACGCGGGCGGCGCCGCATCGAGAAGGAGGGACGAGGTGCTCGGATACACACCGGACGCTTTCCCCGCGCGCGGGGACGAGCGTCGGCAGACGATGGAACGGTTGGGCACGGGCGGATCTGGCGGCGGGTCGGGCCGTGAGGGGGGTGAGGGCGTCGGCTTCCGGCCGCTCTACCGGCAGGTCCACGAC
>NZ_JBAWTG010000640.1:0-344 GCF_037106235.1 Methylobacterium nigriterrae
CGGGATGAGCGTCTACGCCGACTGGCCGCGTGCCCGGCGATGAAGCCGCCCGCGCAGCCCGGCCTCCTGCTCGTCGCGACGCGGGAACTGCGCTGGATGCGGCGCGACCGCCTCGCGCTCTTCCTCGCGCTCGGGGTTCCACTGATCGCCGTGGCGATCCTCGCCGCGACGTTCAGCAACGTCGTGATCCGCAACCTCCAGGTCAGCGTCGTCGATGCCGACCGCTCGCCGACGTCGCTGGTCTATGTCCAGGCCATCGCCTCAGCACCGGGCGTCAGCGTCGCGCACCGATCCGGCGACATGACGAGCGCGATGCACGCGGTTCGATCCGGCGAGGCAATTGC
>NZ_JBAWTG010000641.1:0-344 GCF_037106235.1 Methylobacterium nigriterrae
AGCCAGGCTTCCTCCGTCGCGGCCGTTCTTCTGTGTGTGGATTGGCGCATACACCTCCGACGCCGATCGGCACCGAGAAGTCGTTGATCACATTAGCCCAGTGACCTGAAAGTGCGGCTGCCGATCCACAGGTATCGGCACCTTTTCGCTGCCAAGAGCCTGTTCGTGCCAACTACGGGACTCAAGCGACAAGGCGGGCTTCGATCAGGTCGACCTCGCGCACGAGCCGGCGGAGGACCACATCATCGATCACCTGGGAGCGACGCATACGGTAGAGAGCGCTCCTCTCGGCCTCAATGCCCGCGAGGCGTAGACGCTTCTCCATGGCTGCGAGTTGCTGAAGG
>NZ_JBAWTG010000642.1:0-339 GCF_037106235.1 Methylobacterium nigriterrae
GTTTATCGTGCCGCTCTACCCGCTTGCGCCGGAGAACGATTGCTTGGTCGTGATCTCGTTCGTGCTCGGCGTCTATCGCGACGTCCTTGCGAGCCAGGGTCCATCTCGGCTCTTCCTCATGGGCGACTCCGCTGGGGCGGTCTGGCAGTCTCCCTCGCCATGCAATCGGCCTCAGCAGCACTGCCGAAGCCCACTGGCTTGGTTCTCATCTCGCCCTGGCTGGACGTCACTATGACGGCGGCTACGGCCTGTTAGCTCTTGAGCCAGTCCAGAGCGGCTGCGAGCGAGAGAACGCCCATGAAGCTTGAAGCTGTCTTCTCGTAGCGGGTTGCGATGGCA
>NZ_JBAWTG010000643.1:0-336 GCF_037106235.1 Methylobacterium nigriterrae
AGGCTGCAAGCGGCCAAAAGTCCTTTAGGTGCCCCCACAGTCCTTCTCCAGCCGGCCAGCAGGTCCGGTCAGGAGACAGATCATGGGACACTCTGAGTACAACCCCGCCTTCAAAGATCGCAGGCCTCGGAACAAGTCGCGCAGGCTCGGCGCCAAGAGCGCCCTCAAACCGCAGCAGATCTGGGCCATCCGATTTTGGCTTGACCGCGAGCGCCGCATCCGCGACCGAGCCCTGTTCTAGCGTCCGGACCCATAACGGTGGCGCGTCCTGCCACGGTGTGATTCAGGGTTCCTGTAGGAGGAGCCCATGGATCAGTTTTGGCTGACGGACGAGCA
>NZ_JBAWTG010000644.1:0-336 GCF_037106235.1 Methylobacterium nigriterrae
GCGCTCACCGACCGCTTCTGCCGGCCGCTCGCTTTCCTGCTGACCGGCGGACAGGTGGCCGACTGCAAGGCCGGGGCAATCCTCTTGGAGCGCCTGCCTGCCTGCCGACTCCTACTGGCCGACAAAGGCTACGACAGCGACGCCATCCGCCGGCAGATCGAAGCGACAGGGGCAGCCCCCAACATCCCGCCCAAGGCGAACAGGCGCTGGAAGCCGTGCTTCTCGCCCGTGCTCTACCGCGGCCGCAACGCCATCGAGCGGATGTTCGGTCGCCTCAAGGACTTCCGCCGTATCGCCACCCGTTACGACCGCTTGGCCACGAACTACCTCGCTGCC
>NZ_JBAWTG010000645.1:0-332 GCF_037106235.1 Methylobacterium nigriterrae
GTCTGGACCACCCACTCGGTGAACGGCTGCGCCTGGATCTTGAACTCCGGCAGCACCCCGGGACGAATGCCGACCTGCTCGGCCCGAAGCCGCTCGGCCGTGCTGATGCGCCCCTGCTGAACCATGAGGCCGAGAACAAGCCGTGCGCGTTCGTTGGCCTGTTCCCTCGTCGCTTCCTTGAGCGGGTTGAACCGGGCCGGGGCCTGCACCATCCCGGCCAGCAGGGCGGCCTCGTAGAGGTTGAGGTCCTTCGGCTCCTTGCGGAAATAGTGCCGGCTCGCCCGGTAGAGACCCACGATCTCGCGGCCTCCGAACTCGATTTGGTTGAGGTA
>NZ_JBAWTG010000646.1:0-332 GCF_037106235.1 Methylobacterium nigriterrae
GCGCATCGAGGCCCTCGTAGGCCATGGCCACCGTCACCAGGACGGCAGGCTCGGATCGCAGGCGGAACGCAGCCAGCGTCTCGTGCGCAGCGCGCTCCGACGAAGTCGCAAGCCGCGCATCGCGCTCGGCCTGAGCGGCCGGCATCCAGCCCTGCACCATGGCGAGGTAGCGCCGAGCGTGGGCTTGATCCGGGGCGACGACCAGGAGCTTGCCGAGGCCACGCGCGACCTCGCCGGGGTTTTAACCCCGCTCGCTGCGTCGGCGGGCGCGCAGCCGCCGTGTGGCCGTGAAGGCTTCATGCAGGAGATCGCGCGCGAAGCCGGTGCGCAGG
>NZ_JBAWTG010000647.1:0-330 GCF_037106235.1 Methylobacterium nigriterrae
GCATGACGCAGAAACGCGCAGGCATACCCGATGCCGCATATCAAAATTTCAAAAGAATTTCCTGGAACCTCCACCGCTGCAAATTTCATTTGGCGGAGTTCTCGGGCGACGGAGGGATTAGAAGAATCCGGTTCCCTGGAGGTGCGTGAGTGACTTCCAGTGAGCCTCGTTCGCGCGCGGCTAACTCAAGGGTGCAAATCAGGCTGGCCGCGCCTCGGTCACAGCGCAATCCGAATTGATACCGTCGATATCGACTATCGACAGCATCTGTTTGTATGATGGTGCAGTGCGACACACATCCCCTCTCACGAAGCAGGGCACAGGCTCTGA
>NZ_JBAWTG010000648.1:0-330 GCF_037106235.1 Methylobacterium nigriterrae
TCGCTCCCGCAATAGTCGCATTGTACAACGCGCCCAGCACCCTGACCCGAGCCTATAACGCCTGACGAAATTCGTCATGTCTCAATCGTGGCGGAATTTCCTGTTTCGGGCTTGAATGTTTTCATCTGCGCACGACTTAGGTGCAATGCGGCATTCGCAGCATTGTATTTCGCAGCCTAAGGATAACACACTTATTATCCTATTGTAGGCGCGTTGAATACGTAAAATATCCAGGGAGGAACCCGAGATGGCATTCAATCAAAATTCCAATCCGAACAAGCAGTCCGAGCAGAGCGACAAGGCCGCCGATACCGCCAAGGCGACCATCAA
>NZ_JBAWTG010000649.1:0-330 GCF_037106235.1 Methylobacterium nigriterrae
ATCGCCCGGCCTGTTCGGCGCCGGGGCGCCCGCGGCGTCGGATGCCCCCGTCGCGCTGCCGCGGGCCGCGGCGGCGCTGATCCCGATGGTGGTGCCCCCCCGCGATCCCGAGCGCTACGCCCTGCTCTACGCCCTGATCTGGCGCTTCACCCGCACCACGTCGTAGGGCTGCAGCGTGCCCCGCGCGACGCCGGGATCGAGGCTGGCGATCCGCCCGTCGGCAAGACCGACCTTCACGGCGCCGCGGCCCGCTTCCAGAACCACGGCGCGCGGCCAGTGCACGTCGTAGAGGACCGGTCGCGCGCTCTCGAGCGCCCGAAGCCCGGCCCG
>NZ_JBAWTG010000650.1:0-330 GCF_037106235.1 Methylobacterium nigriterrae
CGAAGCCGAGATCTAGCCGATCCTCGTCATCGTCGCTCAACGCAACGTTGAGCACCGCAAACCCAGGCCCCACCCCCGAGCCCCGCTCGTAAGCAGCCTGGGAGCTGATGCTCGGGAATTGGAGACCGACGTAGCCGTCCAGAGCAGCGAGAAGCGCCAGCAGGACGAACACGAGGCTCGGGATGGGCCTTGGCCTTCACACGCGGATCGGGTCGCCCCCGGGATGACTGCAGCCGAGCTATCTAACTGACACCGCCCTTCGGCCAAAAGCAATTCCCTGTGATTTCGAGCGACCGGGCAGGTTTGCTCCCCTTTCGACGAACGATCCTC
>NZ_JBAWTG010000651.1:0-329 GCF_037106235.1 Methylobacterium nigriterrae
GATACCAACCCACCGCTCATGCCCTGCGGTTCCGCGGCAGGCGGGAATTGACCGCCTGACTGGCAGCGATCAGCGCCAGCACGAAGCTCAGGCCAGCAGTCAGCCCTCCCAGCAGGATTACCTCAAGTTCCAGAGTGAACACAGACCCGCTGAGGCGCACCAGCGGCCAGAGGATGAGGAGCAACATCCCGGCTGGCGGGAAAAGGATCAGAGCGTAGAGGGACACGGCGAGCCAGCGTGGCATCGGCTCATCCCATCAGGATCGTGGCGATGACCTGCTTGGCCCGCTCTAGGTCCAACTGCGCCTCAGCTGCGGCAGCCTCGGCCTG
>NZ_JBAWTG010000652.1:0-329 GCF_037106235.1 Methylobacterium nigriterrae
CAGTGCTCACCTGGTTCATGGACGCCTCCTGGAGTGGGCTCTAACACCACCACTCTGGCACGCTGATGCCGTCGGGGGCGTCCACACCATCACGCCCCCTCGCCGGCCCATAACCCAGAGCAGTCGTCGAGCCTGATCCACGGCTCCCCTCCCCTCCCCGCTTCTTCGCTATTGTCCAGCACACCTCGACCAGCGTAGCCGTGAGGCAACCGAAGGGAGGGCCGGCAGACATGCCGATTGCGAAGCGCCAGCTTGCTGCCTCGATCCGCAGTGCGGCGCACATCGCGGAGGGCGAGTCGCTTGCCGCCTTCGTGCTGGATGAGGCGACG
>NZ_JBAWTG010000653.1:0-329 GCF_037106235.1 Methylobacterium nigriterrae
GGTGCCAGCGCGCTGATCTCGATCACGAATTTCTGGCGCAGCGCCCGGGCGAAATCCCCGTAGCCGCCCGCCGTCAGCACGAAGGCGGCCGGGCCCCCGGTCGAATGGTCGCGTTTGGGCGTCGGCCGACGCAGCGCTGGAAAGGATGTCCATCTCTCAACTGCTATGCACTTCCTCAACTACGGACACTACCGTAGGGATTGTCCGTATAGTTCTGCGACAGGCGGAAGCTCCTAGTTGTCTGGTGGTGGAACGTTGTTGGGATCAGGTGCGTTGGGCAATCGAGGAGCATGCCTGGCGCTTTGACGGCGTCCGTCGCCGCGTCTCCC
>NZ_JBAWTG010000654.1:0-324 GCF_037106235.1 Methylobacterium nigriterrae
ACACCACGTCCTTCGGCCCGAATGCCTGGGCGCGGCCCTCGGCCATCATCAGCACCAGAGCCACCGCCGCCAGCGCGCTCGGGCGATGGGCCACCACCACGCAGATGCCCCCGCGCCGGCGCACCCCCAGGATCGCCTGGGTCAGCGCGTTCTCGCCCTCGTTGTCGAGATTGGCGTTCGGCTCGGCGAGGATGACCAGGAACGGGTCGCGGTAGAGCGCGCGCGCCAGCCCGACCCGCTGGCGCTGCCCGGCCGACAAGCCCGCCCCCCCTCGCCGATGCGGGTGTCGTAGCCCTCGGACAGACGCAGGATCAGCTCGTGCAC
>NZ_JBAWTG010000655.1:0-324 GCF_037106235.1 Methylobacterium nigriterrae
GGAGGTACGGGTCTCGGCGCGTCGGTCGGCGGCACGCCCTTTGCCGGGGGCATTCGTCCTGGTGCGGCCGGCGGCTTTTCGGAGATGGGATAGGGGCGGATCAGTCGTGGATGGGGCGTCATGAGCCACACGCTTCTTGGGCCCTCGGCCTCGCCGGGTTGGGACGCTCGTTGATGGCGTGGCAGGTGTCTCTGCCGGCAGGAGGGCGCATGCCCTGGTTCTATGTCGACGTGCTGCACGACGGCGACGACGTGACCCGGGACCACAAGGGGACCGAGTTGCCGGACATGGGGGCGGCTCGCACTGACGCGCTCGTCCTCTGGC
>NZ_JBAWTG010000656.1:0-323 GCF_037106235.1 Methylobacterium nigriterrae
AATCCCGAGAACGACCACTGGTGGGGGCGCAACGAGGGGTCAGGTGCGAGGCGCATCTTTCACGTCGAGGCTTCTATCTCTTAGCCTCTTTGTCAGCGGTAGCGTGCTCCCGCCGGCCTGTGCGACTAGGCGCCCAAGGGCTGCTCCATTACAGTCAGGCTTCGCCTCTATGAACCGGGCTGCCTGCGTCAATGCCGATCCGGCGCGAGCACCGCTTCTTCTACCCCATCGACTGGCCTCAGCTCTCGGCCGTGATCCGCTTCCGTCGGGCTGGCGGCCGGTGTGAGGTCTGCGCACGCCCGCACGGCCAGCGCCGTGTTCCA
>NZ_JBAWTG010000657.1:0-323 GCF_037106235.1 Methylobacterium nigriterrae
CGCGCGCTCCGATGCGGAGGGCGGATCGAGCATCAAGGTGTTCCTCTTCGACGACGTGGTGCGCTGCTCCGGCGACGTCTACGGCAAGCTCGATATCGAGGGCGCGGAACTCGCCGCCCTGCATGGGATGGCAAAGCTCCTGCAACAGCGGCCGATGCTCGCGGTCAGCGTCTATCACGAGCCCGAGCACCTCTGGACGATCCCGCAGGCGATCGCGGCGCTCGACCCGCGGCCGTGCCTGAGGCTCCGGCAGCACCTCCACAACGGCTTCGAAACGGTGCTGTACGTGACGCCGGGCGATTGACCCCTGAAGGAACGCGGCC
>NZ_JBAWTG010000658.1:0-323 GCF_037106235.1 Methylobacterium nigriterrae
CTCGGGCAGGAGGTCGGCGGGCTTCGAGACGTGGAAGGCGCCGGAGGCGTTGAACAGCTCGTGGTCGGTCTTCACCGGCCCGTGCTTGGTCGCGACCGTCGTGACCTCGATCAGCGGCAGCAGGTCGCGCTGCACGCCCTCGCGGGAGACGTCGGCGGAGGAGCGGCCCTCGCGGGCGCAGATCTTGTCGATCTCGTCGAGGAAGACGATGCCGTTGTCCTCGACCTCGCGGATCGCCTCCTTGATCAGGGCGTCGCCGTCGACGAGCTTGTCGGATTCCTCGTCGAGAAGCGGCGCGTAGGCGTCCCGCACGGTGATGCGGC
>NZ_JBAWTG010000659.1:0-322 GCF_037106235.1 Methylobacterium nigriterrae
ATTGCTCGAACAGCTCGCCGAAGGGGCCGGCAACCCGGGACGCGAGGAGCGCAAGGCCCTGATTCACCGGACCAAGTCCGCTTGGCTGCAGACGCTCTCGTCGATGGATCACGAGGAGGACGACCCGGGCACGAGCTGGAACGTCGAGGCCCGGCAGCGGGATCGCACCCGCATGTCACCCCGCAAGGCCTGGCGGGCGATCCAGGCCGGGCTGCCGCGCGAGGCCATCATCTCGACCGACATCGGCAACAACTGCGCCATCGGCAACGCCTACCCGACCTTCGAGAAGAGCCGGAAATACCTCGCGCCGGGCATGTTCGGA
>NZ_JBAWTG010000660.1:0-322 GCF_037106235.1 Methylobacterium nigriterrae
GCGTGGCACGTCGGGGATCGTCAGCCGCTGGTTGTACACAACTATAAGATCCTTCGAGCGCAGCCCCTGGAGAATGCGGTTGATGTGGACGTGCGAGATGCCCAGCGAGTCGGCCAGATCGATCTGGGTCAGCTTGAGTTCGAAGCTGTTCTCGCTCGCGAAGCCCACGGCCCGCAGGCAGACCAGCAACTCGCAGTAGTGGTGGGCCAGGCGCTTCTCGGCCGGCCGGCTTTCGTTCACGAGACACTCGCGCGAGAGGCTCAGTTCCGTGTGGGTGACGCACCACATGGCTCGGCCGATGCCGGGGTAGGTTCCGATCAGG
>NZ_JBAWTG010000661.1:0-321 GCF_037106235.1 Methylobacterium nigriterrae
CGTCTACAACGCCAAGACGGGCAAGCCCGTGCGCTTGAACGATGCCCCGCAGGTTGGCCTCAGCCGAGAGGTTGCTGAGGAGATCCTGCAGACCTTGGAGATGATCGAGCCCGGACTGAACAAGGACGCAGAGGGTTGAGCCGCAGCGCGCCCTGATCGGGTTCGTTGTGCAGCAGGAGCTTGCCGCACCGCCTGCTGTGCCTGCGATGGCAGCGGCCGCGCACTAGTTGTCTGGATGCGAGACCTCCTTGGCGGCTGCAACAACCTTGAGGGCTTTCGGGAGCGCGTCCGGATCAGGCGGTTTGGTAACGGGCTTGGCGA
>NZ_JBAWTG010000662.1:0-318 GCF_037106235.1 Methylobacterium nigriterrae
TGTCCGGCCCATGCATCGCGGCCCGATGCCTGTGCCTGGTTCACTGTTTGGGTCAGCCGACAATCGAAGACCTCTCAGTGCCCAAGCCGCACCAGCCACTTACAACGCGAGGAGGAAGGTGAATGCCCGCCAGGACTTACCAGCAATGGACCGCGAACCCACCCCTGCAGGCCGGTGAGTGGATCGACAGTCGGCTCTACACGGATCAAGAGATCTTCGACGAAGAGCTTGAGAAGACCTTCAAGCACACCTGGGTTCCGGTTTGCCATGAGTCCGAGCTGCCGAAGCCCTACGACTTCCGCACCACCAGCATCGCCA
>NZ_JBAWTG010000663.1:0-318 GCF_037106235.1 Methylobacterium nigriterrae
CGGGCCGGAGGCGGGCGCCGGCACCACGGAAGCCGTCTGAGGGCGAGGCCGTTCGGTCCGGGTCCCGCGCTCCGCGAGCGGGCTCGGAGCGCGGCGAGGATTGTGCACAGGAAGCAGCGGTGGATAGCCGGTTTCCTGTTCACCGGCCCCGACCCCCGCTTTGAATCGCGAGTCCGGGGCGGTCTAGAGTCGGAAGCGAACTGATTCGCCCGAGTACGCCGATGACCGCGAACGCCTAAGCTTTCACCGCAATTCTCTGGACCTTGCCTGTCCGGTCTTTACCTTTCTGCGGTGCGCCTCGACGTTCCGGTTTGCTTG
>NZ_JBAWTG010000664.1:0-317 GCF_037106235.1 Methylobacterium nigriterrae
AAAGCGCCATGCTCCAGATCGCCCGGCTTCGCGGGAACATGCTTCGGACCTCCGAAGGTGGTTGCTCCATGACGCCAATGCCGGCTCGCACCAGCCTGGGCTCATCCTCATCGTGTTGTGCGGACGCTGGTAACTTACGCTCGCGGAAAGAGCCTACAATGGCTTTATGACAGGGCGTGGACCGGGAGCGTCCCGGGGGGCTCATGGCCGCGCCCGAGCGGACACAGGAGCTTTCACAGCGCGTGCGGCTGACGCCACGGGAGCCGAAGCCGTTGCTACGGCGCGCAAGCCGCTGCGGACTCTGGTGGTGGACGATG
>NZ_JBAWTG010000665.1:0-316 GCF_037106235.1 Methylobacterium nigriterrae
ACGAACGTGCCCATACAGGTCCCGCAGCGAGCGGTGATGCGCAGATCGCGCCTGGTGTTGTCCGTCGCCATCCTCGAAGCCAGAGGCCGGGATCTGCACGGCAGGGGCCGAGCTGGGCGGCGTCGCCGGCGCCGTCTCGGACGAGAAGAGGCGCTGGAAGAGGCCGCCGAGGCCACCTTCGTCAGCGGCTTGCGCGTGAGCGGCTGCGAGGATGACGAGGCACCCGGATGCGAGCGCGAGCCGTACGGCGCGGGCAAGACTGGTGTGGATCAGCGACATCGGCTCCTCGCGTCAGCTCCGACCCGAGTGGCCCGGC
>NZ_JBAWTG010000666.1:0-315 GCF_037106235.1 Methylobacterium nigriterrae
GCGAGACCTTGACCGGGCGCGCCGAGAGAGCAGGTTCCGTGCGGGCGGACAGCGTCTCCGGGCCGGTCCGGAGCCGTCCCGGAGGCTCCCTGACCCAGACGATCCGCGCCGCCCTCGCGCTCCTCCTCGCACTGACAGGCCCCGCCGCCGCCCAGGCGCCGCCGGCAGTGGCTGCGCCGCCGGCAGTGGCTGCGCCGCCGGCAGCGAATGCGCCGCCCGCCGCGGACGCGCCGATCCTGGCCGACGATGCCCGCATGCTGCCGGTACTTGCCCGGCACGGCATGGTCGCCGCGCAGGAGGCGCGGGCCGCCCGCA
>NZ_JBAWTG010000667.1:0-314 GCF_037106235.1 Methylobacterium nigriterrae
CGCGGTCGAGTACCGCGTGCGGATGCGCGACGGGACCTATCGCGGGTTCAACGCCCGCGCCGCGCCGATTCTCGACGAGGCCGGCGGGATCGTCGCGTGGGCGGGCGTGTGCATCGACATCGAGGGCCGCAAGCGGGCGGAGGCCGGGCTCTCCGCCCGCGACAGCGACTTCCGGGTGATGGCCGACTCGATCCCCCAGCTCGCCTGGATGGCCGACGCGACGGGCGCGCTCTACTGGTACAACCGGCGCTGGGTCACCTACACGGGCACCGACCTCGACGCGATGCGGGGCTGGGGCTGGCAGGCGGTCCACC
>NZ_JBAWTG010000668.1:0-313 GCF_037106235.1 Methylobacterium nigriterrae
CGCGCAGGCGCAGCTCGCGGGCGAACTCGACGATCAGGATCGCGTTCTTGCTGGCGAGCGCGATCAGCAGGACGAGGCCGATCTGCGGGTAGATGTTGTTGGCGGCCCCCGCGAGCGTCAGGGCCGCCACGGTGCCGAGCAGGGCGAGCGGCACGGCCAGCACCACGGCGAGCGGCGCCGTCCAGCTCTCGTACTGGCCGGCGAGCACCAGGAGCACGAGGAGCAGCGCCAGCGCGACCACCCCGTAGGCCTGGTTGCCGAGGGCGGCCTCCTGGGAGGCGATGCCGACCCAGTCGGCCCGCATGCCGGGCGG
>NZ_JBAWTG010000669.1:0-313 GCF_037106235.1 Methylobacterium nigriterrae
CGGCAGCCAGCGGCGGGCCTGAAGGACAAGTTGGCGGCCCACCTCGAGCACGGACTGGTGGCGACGGCCCCGCTCGCGGCCGGCGCGCTCGGATGGCACCAACGCTGTCAGGAACGGCAGGGCCCAGACCCGTCCAGCCCACGGGATCGGGGCGAGCAGCATCAGACTCATCCAGCGCAGCCCGCTCGCCTTGACGAAGTGGCCATCGGAAGAGCGCACCGGGTCGCGGTAGATGCCTTTGGCCGCGCTGCGCTTGCCACGGCGGCGCTCGATCGTGTCGTCGAGCGCCAGGATGACCGGACCGCGCGGCACA
>NZ_JBAWTG010000670.1:0-312 GCF_037106235.1 Methylobacterium nigriterrae
CGCTGGCTCACCCTGATGGAACTGAGCCGGGCGCGGGAATGGCTGGTGAACGACAGCCGACCAGCGGACAGGCGCTTGGCCCACCACTTCTGCGAGCTTTTGGTCTGCCTGCAGGTGGTGGGTCTTGCTGACGCGAACAGCTTCGAGCTGGCGCTCTCGCAGACGGATCTGGCGGACGCGATGGGCATTTCGCAGGTCCACATCAACCGCGTGCTGCAGGCGTTACGGGGGAGCGATCTGATCGTCTGGAGCAAGCACCGCCTGACCATCCCCGACGTGGAGCGGCTGAAGGCGTTTGCCGAGTTCGATCCG
>NZ_JBAWTG010000671.1:0-312 GCF_037106235.1 Methylobacterium nigriterrae
CGTCGCCCTGGGCCTCGCCCTCGCCATCGGGCTCGCCGCCCTGGCGCTGACCTGGGGCGGGCCGGTGCTCGCCCCCGTCGGCATCGGTCGCGGCGCTTACCTCGTGCTCGGGGCCGCCCTGGGGATCGCCGCGCGGGCGCGGGGCTACGGCGCGAGCCGCGCCCGCGCCCCGCGCGACGTCTGGCGCCGGGCGATCGGGCTGCCGCGCTCGGCCTGGGGCCCGGCCCTGGCGCATGGCGGCGTCGGCATCGTCGTCCTCGGCATCGCCGCACAAGGAGGGGCGACGGAGGGGCTCGCGACCCTCAAGCCCGG
>NZ_JBAWTG010000672.1:0-312 GCF_037106235.1 Methylobacterium nigriterrae
AGAGCCTCAGATGCGAACCTTCCGCGATGTAGTAATCGTCCATCGGCCCGAGCACCGGCCCGAAGGAATAGGGGACGGTGATCCACCAGTCGCCGCCTTCATTTCGGGCGTGATAGCGGATGGGCTGACGTTGGCGAATCGAAAGCACGCCGTCGAAGAAGCCGTCGTCGTCCCGGCAGGTGAGATCGCCGGCCGGCTTGCCGTCGTCGCGCGCGCGGTGCAGCAGGAAGATCGCGAACACCATCGTGAGGATCAGCCCCGCCAGCACGCCGAGCTCGATCATCGAGGCCTGGAACAGCGCCTGCTTCTCCG
>NZ_JBAWTG010000673.1:0-311 GCF_037106235.1 Methylobacterium nigriterrae
CGGCTGCCCAGCCGGTCTGGAAGTTGTCGGTCGAGCCGTTGGGCAGGCCGAACTGGCGGCCGCCGCCCGAGCCGTAGGCGAAGCCGCCGGTGCCGTAGACCAGGGTGCGGTCGAAGGCGTAGCCGAGGCGGCCGCGCACCGTGCCGAAATAGTCGAGGCCCGACAGCCCGTTCGGGTTGAACACCAGCGAGCCCGGGTTGATGCCGCCGCCCGGCACCGTGGCGAAGGCGAAGCGGTTGCGGTTGCGCCCGAAATCGACGTACTGCGCGTCGGCCTCGAAACCGATCACGAAGCCCGAGCCCGGCGTGAAC
>NZ_JBAWTG010000674.1:0-311 GCF_037106235.1 Methylobacterium nigriterrae
CGGAACTTGGCGCACGATTACAGGTGTGTGTTCTGCTAACAACAGCCGTGCCTGCCGAAGAAACCTGGCGGTTCAGAACACGCCGGTCTCGAGACCGTGGATAAGTCCAACTGCGTCCGAGGTACCAAGCCTCGCGCACGGCAGCGCTCCATAACGCCCACTCCACGAAGCTCCTCGCGGATTGGACGTTGTGGAAATGCCCAGCCTCGACCCAATGGAAGGGCCGCTCGATTGAGCGGCCCATTTGCACTCAGATGTGGAAGTCGGTGTGCCCGGCGGAGTGATGACCAAACGTGCTGATCGAGAAGTCG
>NZ_JBAWTG010000675.1:0-311 GCF_037106235.1 Methylobacterium nigriterrae
GCGAGGCTGGAGGAGGTGATCCGGCGGACGCTGCCCGACGCGCTGCGCGGCGAGCCGCGCGTGCTCGCGGCGCCCCCGCAATACCGGGTCACCGATTCCGCCACCGGCTTCGTCTCGCTGATCAACCTCGCCAGCGTGCGTGCCATCGAGGATTTCGTCGGGGCGCCGGTCGACCCCCTGCGCTTCCGCGGCAACCTGATGGTGGAGGGCCTGGAGCCATGGGCCGAGCTTGCCCTGGTCGGCGCCGGTCTCGAGGGCGAGGACGGGCTGCGCCTGCGCATCACCCAGCGCACGCAGCGCTGCGCGGCGAC
>NZ_JBAWTG010000676.1:0-310 GCF_037106235.1 Methylobacterium nigriterrae
GAGCTTGCCCATGCCGTCACCTTTGTCTGTTGACCTGCGCGAGCGTGTCGTGGCCGCCGTGGCAGCAGGTGCCTCCTGCCATCGCGCCGCAGCCCGCTTTGGGGTCAGCGTGTCGAGCGCCAGCCGCTGGTCGGAGCGCTTCCGGCACGAGGGGCAGGTCGCCCCCAAGCCGATAGGCGGCGATCACACCTCGAAGCGGATCGAGGCGCATGCCGCGCTGATCCTGCCGACCTCCCAGCAGGAGCCGCGTCTCTTTCTGCGCGAGCTGCGCGACCGGCTGGCTGAGCAAGGCATGCAGACCAGCACGAGC
>NZ_JBAWTG010000677.1:0-310 GCF_037106235.1 Methylobacterium nigriterrae
GCTCCGCCTAATCGCTCAAACTGTCAATCTGCTGCACCGCGATCAGGTCAATAACGCAAATGAGTAAACAAGTTCAGAGCATGATACGCCACAGACGGCCTTTTGTCCGGGCCTGATGAGCGTGGCTCGGTAAGATCTGGCGCAGAGAACTCCAAATTTTGATTTTTGTTTGGTGCTCCCAATCATGCGCACCCGAATTCGGACGGTGCAAATGTCTGCGCCGGCTCATGCTGCACATCTCGATGCAGACCTACGCTACTCACAAGTACTATATCGGTAAAGAATTGATTCCGTTGAACAACGATCCAAT
>NZ_JBAWTG010000678.1:0-309 GCF_037106235.1 Methylobacterium nigriterrae
TCTGGCGGACGCGCTCGGCATTTCGCAGGTCCACATCAACCGCGTGCTGCAGGCGTTACGGGCGAGCGACCTGGTCGTCTGGAGCAAGCACCGCCTGACCATCCCCGATGTGGAGCGGCTGAAGGCGTTTGCCGAGTTCGATCCGGGCTACCTGGACCTGCGCCCTGCCAGGGCTGCCTAGTCAACCATCTCCTCCCTTTTCGTGCCCTGCCGTGTCCTGCTCGCCCTGTGAAGCTTGCCGTAAGTGAATGCGGTTAGGAGCTGAAGGCTTGGCAGTGAATTGCGGTTTGAGGCGCGAGATGGTGGAGA
>NZ_JBAWTG010000679.1:0-309 GCF_037106235.1 Methylobacterium nigriterrae
ACCGCTACGACCGCCAGCATGACGTAATCGAAACTAGTCACTGGATGGATGAATGTCCACGAAAAATTCAGTTGGCCGAAATGAGCCCGTTCTGATAGCCCAACGCCCGTAGGCGCGCCTGGGCCGCCTGAGCCGCCTCATGTGACCCGAACGGGCCGACTCGCAGACGATAAACCGTGCGGCCAGCCGACTGGCCCTTTTCCACGTACGCGTCCGTCACGCCAGACTGACGCAGGCTGTCCCGCCGGCTCTGTGCATCCTGGTCGGAGGTGTAAGCCGCCACCTGCAGGAAATAACGGCCCTGACCCG
>NZ_JBAWTG010000680.1:0-309 GCF_037106235.1 Methylobacterium nigriterrae
GTCAGCATCGTGGTGGCGCCGGCCATCAAGTCGTGGGAAAGGAGCACAGCGCGGCGCTTAGCTGAGATCCTGATCATGGCTGACGAGCGCACATCGCGTGATGACGAAACCACTGTATTGGGTCGCGTCACGCCCGATTGGTCGTTCGGCGGATCCAGCGGTGTGCTTCCTGACCGCAGGCCTGTCACGGCGGCCTTTAACGGGATCGGGCACCGCTTCATCGACCGCGACTTGGACGATCTCGACCACGCCCTCGCGATCACGGTCCACAGGGGCCGGCGGCACGCGCTGACCCAGTGTTCGATAGGA
>NZ_JBAWTG010000681.1:0-309 GCF_037106235.1 Methylobacterium nigriterrae
GGGGCGAAGATCGAGCCGATCGTGGGCGCCGTCGAGCGGTGGAGCCAGGCCACCGGCATGCCCTTCTCGTCGAGGCCGGCCTCCAGGTGCTCCACCGCGATGGTGTGGTAGTAGCCGTGGTGGATATCGTCCTCGCGGGTCCAGGTCAGCTTGACCGGGGCGCCTCCGACGGCCTGGCTGCAGAGCGCGGCCTCGACCACGTAGTCGGGCTTCGACGTGCGGCCGAAGCCGCCGCCGAGCAGGGTCACGTTCACCTTCACCTTGTCGGCCGGGAGCTTGGGCGCCTTGACGAGGCGGTCATGGGCGGCC
>NZ_JBAWTG010000682.1:0-309 GCF_037106235.1 Methylobacterium nigriterrae
GGCTCCCGCATACAAAGATTGGCGGCGGGTCATGGGCGGCTCCTCCTGCCGAAACGAGTGTCATCGATCAATTCGCGCCTGGGCTCTTTCAATTACATAGTGCGGGCGTGTTCTCCGTGCGCTCCAATTTGGAGAACTTCCAGAAGTCAAATCTTTCGTGGCGAAGATGCTGATGAGGTGCCGGGTTTGTTTTACATGGTGTGGCAATAATATAGCGTGCCAGAGGTGCGGAACGAAGTGCCGGTATTCGACCTTACCGGGATGCCGAACATGACGCCTCGATTTGCCGCCTTGCTGCTGCGGTCGCTC
>NZ_JBAWTG010000683.1:0-309 GCF_037106235.1 Methylobacterium nigriterrae
CAACTTGTCGCGGATCTCGTAGGGAGCCGGTGCGCCGGCCGAGTAGGGCAGCGCCAGGCCGATCGCCTCGGAGACGGTCGCCATGGTGTTGGCCGTGAACGGCGCGCCGCAGGCCCCGGCCGAGGGGCAGGCGACCTGCTCCAGCTCGTCGAGGTCCTCGAGGCTCATGTCGCCGACGGCGTGCTTGCCGACCGCCTCGAACAGGTCCTGCACGGTGACGGGCTTGCCCCGGAAGGGGCCGGGCAGGATCGAGCCGCCGTAGATGAAGATCGACGGCACGTTGAGGCGCACCATCGCCATCATCATGCC
>NZ_JBAWTG010000684.1:0-308 GCF_037106235.1 Methylobacterium nigriterrae
GCGGCCGCCTCCAGAGCCGTCATCACGGGAAGCGGATGTCCCCCGAGGCTCTGCCAGAAGGCCCGGATCAGGGCCTGGTCCAGGGCGGCCTGGCGCCGCTCGTCCTCCAGGCCGCAATCCGGGACGTGGTCGAGCCTGTCGCTCATGCCCGGCCTCGCCGGCGGTCGGGCGCGAACTCGGGGCTCGCCGCCATGAAATCGATGAGGTCGCCGAGTCGGGGCAACCGCAGATCGAGGCAAGACCCGTCCCACCACGCGATCCGCGCGCATCCGCGGATCAGGTCGAGTGCCCGTACCATTCCGGCCTCC
>NZ_JBAWTG010000685.1:0-308 GCF_037106235.1 Methylobacterium nigriterrae
GCCCGAGGTCAGGATGATCGGGAAGCTCTTGGCGATCTCGCGGTCGACCGCCGCCTTCTGCACCGTGAATCCGATATTGGGCATCCGGAACTGGCGGTCGTCGGGCCGGGTCGGGTACTTGGCCACGAGGTCGGGCCGCGGCGTGTAGATCGGCTCGCGGTGGACCGGCACGGGATCGGGCAGGTTCCAGGCAGTCGCCCGTGCCTTGCCGTTGCCGTAGGGGGTCACGCCGTGGTCGAGGCAGACGCGCTGGATGCCGCCCGACAGGTCGGTCGCCCAGCTCACCGCGGCGACGTTGCTGCCGCCGA
>NZ_JBAWTG010000686.1:0-307 GCF_037106235.1 Methylobacterium nigriterrae
CCTCAGTTCACCCGGCACAATCGTCGAGGTTCATGGCATCGGCCCGCCCGACCGCTACTTCCACCCGCTCACCGAGTTCCGGTGCGCCGATCAGACCATCCGCAACGCCCTGCGTGCCTCCGAGCACGGCTTCGATGCCTTCGTCATCGGCCATTTCCAGGAGCCCGGCCTGACCGAGTGCCGTGGCACCGTCGACATTCCTGTGGTCGGCCTGGGGGAGGCCAGTCTCCTTTACGGCTGCACGCTTGGGCGCAAGATCGGCCTCGTGACCATCGACCCTGTGTTCACTCCGTGGCACGAGGAGCAG
>NZ_JBAWTG010000687.1:0-307 GCF_037106235.1 Methylobacterium nigriterrae
GGTCGAGGCGGCGATGGCGAGCACGCTCGGCTGGTCGGACGGCGCCGGCCCCCGCACGGGCGCGGGGGCCCCCGCGCTGACGCGGCCCGCCCATTCCGTGCCGCTCGGGCGGCGGCGGATCACCGGCACCTGCGCCATGATGCGCAGCTGGGTGCAGATCTCTCCCGCCACCGCGTCGTAGCCGGCATGGGTCGTGGCGACGGGCTTCTCACCCACCGAGAGGGCGCCCGCCCGCAGGGCATTCATCGAGATGCGCAGCGAGGAATCTTCGACCGCATCCGCCACCACCACGATCGGCGTCGGGTGC
>NZ_JBAWTG010000688.1:0-306 GCF_037106235.1 Methylobacterium nigriterrae
CCGTAGAATGCGATGCAGCGGCAAGGGCGCCAACCCGGGATCCGAACCGGTCAGGGAGCCGGCGCACCCCGTCGCTGCGACCGCCGAGCGCCGGGCTTTGATCAGTGGTGGGTGACAACCACGGTCAGGCCGTCAAGCGGGGTCGCGAGCGTAGGCAGAAGGCTGCTGATTGGCCGAGATGGGCGCAAAGCCGAACATCCGGTCCTGCACGAGAGGGCGATCCGGCGTGACGTAAGCTGGCCGTCAGCGGTCCGTCCGCTTCGCGGGTTGGGTAGCGCACAAGCGGACGCACCAAGGGGCTCAGGC
>NZ_JBAWTG010000689.1:0-305 GCF_037106235.1 Methylobacterium nigriterrae
TCCTCGCCTACCCGATCACGGACGGGCACGGCGGCAGCCTAGCGCAGACTGCGCAGTTCACGCCCGTCCCCGGCCACGCCGCGACGATCTCGGGCGACCGGTCGGCTGCGGTGCGGGAGGACGCTCCGGGGACCGCCGCCGGTATGGCCGTCGTGGCCGACGCGGACCCCGGCGAGGCGGACTTCCCGGTGCCCGCCTCGCTCGAGGGGCGCTCCGGACGCTTCGGCTTCGACGCGCAGACCGGGCAATGGCGCTACGCGCTCGCGAACGCCGCGGCCGAGGTCCAGGCCCTCTCGGCCGGCGAG
>NZ_JBAWTG010000690.1:0-305 GCF_037106235.1 Methylobacterium nigriterrae
CGCCTCGCCTGTTGTACCCTGAGCCGCGCCGACGCCGCCGGGACTGCCACCTACCGGGCAAGCCAGAACGGGCAGAGCGAAGTGCCTGCCAACGCCGCGACGGGCACCGGCGAAGTGACTCTGACCTACGATCCAGCCGGCAGGGAGCTCTCCAGGAAGGGCAGCTACAGCGGGCTGACCGGGCCCGTCACCGCCTCCCATTTCCACGGCCGCGCCGAGGCCGGGGCGAATGCCTGCGTCCTGATGCCGGTTACCGCTTCCAGCAGCCCCTTCTGCGTCTCCGCGACCCTCGACGAGGCCAAGGC
>NZ_JBAWTG010000691.1:0-305 GCF_037106235.1 Methylobacterium nigriterrae
GACGCCTATTGGAGGGCCGCAAATTACCTGTCAGTTGGCCAGATTTATCTTTATGACAATCCATTATTGAAAGAACGTCTGACAAAGGAGCACATCAAACCCCGCCTGCTTGTGCATTGGGGCACGACGCCGGGCTAGAACTTCATCTATGTCCATCTCAATCGTCTGATCAAGAAGCATGATCTTGACATGATCTACCTCACCGGGCCGGGACATGGCGGGCCGGGCTTGATCGCGAACGCTTACCTCGAAGGCCCGTACAGCGAAGTTTATCCGAACATCTCCGCCGACGCTGAGGGCATGAA
>NZ_JBAWTG010000692.1:0-304 GCF_037106235.1 Methylobacterium nigriterrae
CGGAACGTGCCGGGTGCCGGGACTGGCATTCCGGTGTGGGAATTCAGGTGGTGATGGGCGGGCTGTGGCGGCAGAGCTACATAGCCGACTTCCAGTGTTGGTAACCATGGTCTGGCATCGCCTTATGACCAGAGGAGTGGCATAGGCGTGGGTGTTGAAATCTTGGCTGTCCCGTCATGTCACCCGCGTCCGAGAACCTTGTGCTGCAACATCGTGAAGTGGTCGCGGTCGCGGCCTGCTGAGCGGCGTTTTTCGCTGCGCTGATCCTCTTGACCTGGCTCATCTCCTGACCGGCGCCTTGCCG
>NZ_JBAWTG010000693.1:0-304 GCF_037106235.1 Methylobacterium nigriterrae
CGCCGCACTTCTCGCGCTGCCCATGCCCGCCCAGGCGCAGGGCACCGGGCGCGGGGCCCAGCGCGGTGCCGAGGAGGGCGCCGCGGCGGCGGGCCCGGTCGGTGGCATCGTCGGCGGCGCGGTCGGCGCGGCCACGGGCACGGTCGGCGGCATCCTCGGCGTCGATGACCGGCCGCGCTTCCGCAGCTACGTGACCGGCCGCCACGTGAAGTCCTACGCTTACGACGGCCGGGTGGCGGTGGGCAGCACGCTGCCGGCATCGGGCGTCACCTACTACGACGTTCCGGACGAGTACCACGTGAAG
>NZ_JBAWTG010000694.1:0-303 GCF_037106235.1 Methylobacterium nigriterrae
CATGAAGGAATCCGACATCATGGGCGTCGTCGCCTGAGGCGGCCCACGGTCTCGTGAACCCGGCCCTTTGAGGACGCCCATCCGGGGCGCCTTGGGGCCTCAATCCTGAACACAGAAGGATCTCTGCACATGGCAGCGAAAGACGTACGTTTCTCGTCCGATGCCCGCGAGAAGATGCTGCGCGGCGTCGACATCCTCGCCGACGCGGTGAAGGTGACGCTCGGTCCGAAGGGCCGCAACGTCGTGATCGAGAAGAGCTTCGGGGCGCCGCGCATCACCAAGGACGGCGTCACCGTCGCCAAG
>NZ_JBAWTG010000695.1:0-303 GCF_037106235.1 Methylobacterium nigriterrae
GGCGGATCGGCCAGCGGCACCATCGCGCGGATCAGGATGGCGCCGGCCAAAGCTTCGGGCCGCAGCAGCAGTGTCGCCGCGGCGCTATTGGCGCCGTTCGAGAAGCCGAGCGCGATGGGCGCGGCGATCCCGTATGCCGCGCGCGCCTCCACGACGAAATCGGCGAGATCGCCGGCGCGCCGGCGCAGATCCGCCTCGTCGAACACGCCCTCGGACAGACGCCGGAAGAAGCGCGGCATCCCATTCGCGAGGACGGGCCCGCGCGGCGACAGGAGCGCGGCGCCCGGAGCCAGCGCCCGGCCG
>NZ_JBAWTG010000696.1:0-303 GCF_037106235.1 Methylobacterium nigriterrae
CGGGGCGACGAAGCGCCCGCTGCCCATGCTCAGGTCGACGCCGGCTTCGTGGTATGCCTAGAGGTGGAACGCAACCTCACCCTCGACCATCGCTCGCTTGCGTTGCCGGACCGCCTCCATGTCGGTCGTGACCGGGCCGGTGATGGTCCCGAAACGCGCGGCGTGGCGCACGAGGTGCGCGACCTTGGCGCTCCAGATCTCGTTCTTGCAGGGCAGACAGGCGATGTTGGGGCACGAGCCTCCGACCCAGCGGCGCTCGACGACGGCGACCCGCCGACCGGCGCGCCCCAGATGCCAAGCCAG
>NZ_JBAWTG010000697.1:0-303 GCF_037106235.1 Methylobacterium nigriterrae
GGTGGAGCAGACGGCGAGCCCAATCTGCAGGGCGGAGAAGCCGCGCACACGCCCGAGGACGAGCGGCGTCAGGTAGATCGTGGCGAAGATGCCGATGCCTGTGACGAAGGAGAACAGGCAGCCGAGGGCGAAGTTGCGGCTCTTGAGCGCCGTCAGATCGACGATCGGGTGCGCGTAGGTCAGGCTCCGCCAGACGAAGCCGATTCCGGAGAGGCCCGAGATCCAGGCGGGTGCCCGGATCGTCGCGTCCTCGGTCCAGTTCCAGCGCGGCCCCTCCTCAAGGGTGTATTCGAGGCAGCCGAG
>NZ_JBAWTG010000698.1:0-302 GCF_037106235.1 Methylobacterium nigriterrae
TCAGGATCGACTGGGTCAGCGAGGCCGGCAGCGGCCGGGCGCCGAGGCGCGCGAGCGTCGCGTCGGCGTCGGCGCGCACCGGGTTCGTGAAGGCGATCGCGGCCGCCGCCCCGATCGCCGCGTGCCGCGCCTGCTCGGCGGCGTCGCGGGCCGGCGGCAGGCCGGGCCCGAGCGGCGCCCCGTCCGGCCGGTCGTGGAACAGGAAGCTGACGTTGTAGCCGCCGACCGGCGGGCGCGGCGCCTCTGACAGGAGGAGCGGCAGGATTCCGAGGAACATCGTGCCGGCGACGATCAGGTCGGGC
>NZ_JBAWTG010000699.1:0-301 GCF_037106235.1 Methylobacterium nigriterrae
AGACGGGAGACGAAAGCCTCGAGCCGGGCGCGTCGCTCCGCGAAGGGGAGCGGGCGCAGGTCCTCGCCGTCGGCCGCGCGCAGGTCGTAGGCCCGCACATGGGCCGGGAACTCCTCGAGGAGCCGGCCCGTTACGGCCTTCCGGTTGAGGCGCTGCTGCAGGACGTTGAAGCTCTGCACCCGGGCCTCGCGCAGGATCAGGAGCTCGCCGTCGAGGGCGCAGCGGCCCGCCGGGTCCGGATCGGGGATCGCGCGGCCGCTCGCGACCGACGAGGCGCCTTGCTCCGCTGGCGTCAGGCCCG
>NZ_JBAWTG010000700.1:0-301 GCF_037106235.1 Methylobacterium nigriterrae
CTCGTCGGGGCGGTTCCAGTAGCCGAGCATCAGGCCGGGCTCGGAGCGGTGCACGGCGAGCAATCCCGTCACGCCCGCGGGCAGGGGCTCCGGCGCGCCCTCGACGGGCAGGATCGCCACGGGGCGCCCGGGCTGCGGCTTGCCCGGCGAGCCCGGCCGCACGGGCACGGTCGGGCCGCTCGACACGTAGGTCGTGATCTCGCTCTTTCCGAGCGCCTCGTAGAGCGGCTTGCCGGTCGGCCGGGTCCAGGCGTCGAGCAGGTCGAGGGGCAGCGCCTCGCCCGCCGTGCAGCCGTGGCGC
>NZ_JBAWTG010000701.1:0-300 GCF_037106235.1 Methylobacterium nigriterrae
GGCCTGCACCCAGCCGGCGACGTCCTTTCCGAGAGCGAGACCGTCCTGAGCCGAGAACTGGTAATGGACGCAGGCGTAGATGCGACTCTGGGCATCCTCGGCGGCCGCGTCGGCGAAGCGGTCGAAGTGCCGCGTCACCCCCGGCAGCTCGGCGCTCGTCGCCGAGAAGGACATGTTGCCGTAGAAGGATTCCCTCACGCGCGCCGCGGCCCCGGCGACGACGGCGGGCCCCGACGGGTGCTCGGGATGGCTCGGGGTCGGCAGGAGCGGGAGCCAGTCCGGATCGGCCGTGGTCGCCGC
>NZ_JBAWTG010000702.1:0-299 GCF_037106235.1 Methylobacterium nigriterrae
CCGTTTCCGCCGAAGAAAAATTCTTGGTCCCGGATGGGACGCGCGGCTCCGGGCCAGGCGGGCCGGGCCTCCGCCCGGGCGCCGCATCGGCGAGGCCCCCGGCCCGCGGGCCATCCTCGCCGGACGGGCGGGCAGCGGCCGAGCGGCGGAATTAAGATCCTGTGAAACCATCGGTTTCTTGCCTCGCCCAGCGGGCGCCCGGCACGTGGGTCCGAACCAAGTACTGGCGCGGCGGCGGCAAGTCATCGGATGTTTTGGCCCGTATCTTCGCGCTTCGGGGGCGCGCGGAGACGGATCAG
>NZ_JBAWTG010000703.1:0-298 GCF_037106235.1 Methylobacterium nigriterrae
GCGTCGCCTTCGACCTCGACGAGCGACCCGTCGAGTGGCGCCTCTCAACCTGCCTCACCGAGCACGTCCACTACCAATCCATCCTGCGCTGATCCGAGCGCCTCGCCGCCTCCGGCGGCACCGCCCTTGCAAGGAGGCCCCGATGAGGAATGAGACGATGGCCCGGTCGCCGCGGCCGGCATGAGCGCCGAGACCATGGGCGCCGAGGCATCGACGGGGAAGCAGGCCGGCAGCCTCCCGGCGCCGCGCGAGACCACGACCGCGCTCCTGCCCGGGATCGTGCTGTGCCTCGCCATCA
>NZ_JBAWTG010000704.1:0-298 GCF_037106235.1 Methylobacterium nigriterrae
CACGGGCGACCCCGTGTTGCACTCGCCCGCTGCCAGGGTCACCGATTTCGGCAAGAGCCTGGTCACTCTCGTCTCGGACATGTACCAGACCATGGCCGCGGCCCCCGGCGTCGGCGTCGCTGCGCCGCAGGTCGGCGTCCCGCTGCGCGTCTTCGTCTACGACTGGACCGACGACAACGACGTGAGGTGGCGCGGAGCCGCCATCAACCCGGAACTCTGGGTGACTCCACCGTCGATCGACGAGCTGGACGAGGAGAGCGAGTCAGAGGGCTGTCTCTCGATCCCGGGCGAACGCTTT
>NZ_JBAWTG010000705.1:0-297 GCF_037106235.1 Methylobacterium nigriterrae
GCCTCGTCGACCCGACGACCCTGGCGCGCGCCCGCGCGGCCGGCCTCGATCCGGCCGCGATGCTCGCCGACAACGACTCGACCCGCTGCTTCCAGACGATCGGCGACCTCGTCCAGCCCGGTCCCACTCGCACCAATGTCAACGATTGCCGCATCATCCTGGTGGGCTAGGGCCCTGTCGGCGACGCGCCTGAGCACCGCCCTGGCCGGCGGCATCGTGCTTGCCGGCCGGGCCGCCGGGCCGGCCCGTGCGGACCTGCGCATGTGCAACCTGACGGCCAGCACGGGCGGAATCGCG
>NZ_JBAWTG010000706.1:0-297 GCF_037106235.1 Methylobacterium nigriterrae
GACCTCTCGGCCATTCTCGACACCTACACCGAGGAGCGCGGCTACCCGCCCTACCATCCCGGCATGATGGTGGCGCGCCTGCTCTACGGCTACAGCCGCGGCCTGTACTCCTCGCGCCAGCTCGCCCGCGCCTGCGAGGAGCGGGTCGACGTCATGGCGGTGACCGGCCTGAACCCACCTGATTTCCGCACCATCGCCGACTTCCGCACGCGCCACCTCGTGGCCCTGTCGGACCTGGTCGTGCAGGTGCTGCGCCTGTGTCGGGCGGCCGGTCTCGTCGAGTTCGCTCACGTGGCG
>NZ_JBAWTG010000707.1:0-296 GCF_037106235.1 Methylobacterium nigriterrae
CGCAGATCGCACGGGATATAATCGACGCGCGTCTTGAGGTTCTGCCCGACGGTGAATTGCGAAGCTTTTGGCAGAAGGTTGCGAAGCTTTACGCGAAGTTTCCGGTTGGAGCAGCCAACGCTGCCGAAGCTCCCCCTCGATCTGGTCAGGTGCTTGACTTTAGTAGGAAGCACCGCAAAGCAGCCTAGGATCTATATGTAGGAAGCACCGCAAAGCAGCCTAGGATCTATATGCTCGCACCCGCCCATTCAAAATATTATGCAATCCCCTCAGGCAGTTGCGCCTTGCGTATAAGC
>NZ_JBAWTG010000708.1:0-296 GCF_037106235.1 Methylobacterium nigriterrae
CGTCAGAGCGCCGTCACCGCCTTCAAGGCCGGCGGCGCGGGGGGCCCGATCGTCGGACTCGGGCTTGCCTACGGGGTGTTCCACGCCGCCGGCCCCGGCCACGGCACGGCGGTGATCGCCGGCTACATCCTGGCGGGCGAGCGGGCGCTGCCGCGCGCCTTCGCCCTGAGCTTCGCCGCGGCGCTGCTGCAGGCCCTCGGGGCGATCCTGATCGTCACGGCGGGCGTCCTCCTCCTCAACACCACGGCCGCCGGGATGACGCGGGCCGGCGCCATGATCGAGACCGTCAGCTTCGC
>NZ_JBAWTG010000709.1:0-296 GCF_037106235.1 Methylobacterium nigriterrae
GATCAGCTCAGATCTCACGTCCGCGACTACGGCGTCGGCCTGGAAGTCGGGCTCAGCGCCCAGCAGATCCCCTACCCGTACGTGCTGGAGCCCGGCATCGACCTCACGGGCGGGGGCGTCAGCGCGGCGGACCTCGCCACCTGGTTTCCGGTCCCGCTCCTGTCCGTCGTCGGCGACGAGATCGCGGACGGGCTCTGGCAGCAGCGCGCCGACCGTCCGCGCCCACTCGCTCTCTTCGACGCGATCCGGGTCGATTACTCCCTGCGCCGGCTCGTCCACTACACCGGCTCGGACTG
>NZ_JBAWTG010000710.1:0-295 GCF_037106235.1 Methylobacterium nigriterrae
CGACGACCTCTCGAACGCCTCCTGCGAGGCGGTCGCCAACAACGTGAAGGGCACGCTCGCCCTGCCGCACGCCTACGGCCGCCTGCAGTTCGGCGAGGATCTCGAGGTTCACTTTCGCACGCTGATCGGCATCGGCTCGAACCCGAACGTCGCCGCGGTCGTGGTGATCGGCATCGAGGAGCAGTGGACGAACCGAGTCGTCGAGGGCATCGCCCGGACCGGCAAGCCGGTGATCGGCTTCGGCATCGAGGGCCACGGCGACATCGCCACCATCGCCAAGGCCAGCTACCAGGCC
>NZ_JBAWTG010000711.1:0-295 GCF_037106235.1 Methylobacterium nigriterrae
GAAGCGGTGCGCTTCCGGGCTGTGGCGCGCCGTCGTGTAGAGCATGCGGCCGTGCTGCCGGACGAAGGGGTTGGCGAGCGCCTCCTCGACCGAAAGGCCATAGTCGACGTCGACCGACGCAACGTTGGTGGCCAGGAAGTTGCTGCCCTTACGGGCACCTTTGAGTTGCGCGCAGTAGGCCCAGCCGCGCTCGGTCGTTGCGGCAGTGAACTCGTCGATGGTGATCACGACGTTCTCCCAGCCGAGAGCAAAGAGCAATTCATTACCAGCCTCGTTCTTGTCGACGAGACCCGGA
>NZ_JBAWTG010000712.1:0-295 GCF_037106235.1 Methylobacterium nigriterrae
CTGCGCGGCGTCACCTATCTCAAGGGCGACTGGACGAACCAGACCCCCGAGATCACGCGGATCCTCGAGCGCCACGGCCGCAGCGGCGGGCCGCTCTACCTCCTCTACGCGGGCGCCGCCGAGCCCGCGATCCTGCCGCAGATCCTGACACAGGGGACGGTGCTCGCCGCCCTGGAGCCGATCCCGCCGGTCACGGACCCGCGCAGCGCCGCGCTGAGATAGGAGCGGGATTCCCCCTCTCCCTTCTGGGCTGACACCTTTGACATCGTAACGGGCGACGGCCCGGAGGACGCGA
>NZ_JBAWTG010000713.1:0-293 GCF_037106235.1 Methylobacterium nigriterrae
TTTGCCCGCTTAGTCAATGACTTAGCGTGCTTTTTCATGCCCGAAACCGCCACGAAGAGGCTTGCAACACGCCGCAACACGGTCCGTGATTTTTCAACGAGTTACAACGGGTGGCTGGCGGCTCCATGCAACACGGACGCAACACATTCGGACGCCTGATCAGCGCCACCCGACCAGCACGACGTAGCCGGAGTGTTGCTGGGCAGAAAGCGATGCGGCGGAGCGCAGCAGAGCCCGGCACCCTGCCACTTCGCAGCGCCTGACAGCGGTTGGCCTGGCGCCGCTCAGGACGC
>NZ_JBAWTG010000714.1:0-293 GCF_037106235.1 Methylobacterium nigriterrae
CGCCTGCCCCCGCCCGGCTTGCGCGCGCTCGCCTGGATCGCCGCCGCCCTGGCTCGCGCCCTCCTCCTGATGCCCATGGCGGATCTCGACGGGATGCGCGCCCTGATGGAGGTGGCGGACCTGCGCATCGCGGCGGTCGCGGCCGCGCTGACCGCCGTGACGGCGGCCTTCGCGGCTTTTCAGGTCAGCGTGCCCGGCCGGCCGCTGCGCTGGGCCCAGCTGCCGGTCGCCCCCGCCCTCGCCTGGATCGGCGCGAGCGGGCTCGGCTGCCTGCGCGGCGTCCTGGCGCCGGG
>NZ_JBAWTG010000715.1:0-293 GCF_037106235.1 Methylobacterium nigriterrae
CGCGATCCTGACGGCGCTGACGGGGGCGCGCCCGTCCCGGCCGCATCTGCTCGGCACGGTCTACACCTTCCTCGCCGGCACCGACGCGATGGGCGACGCGGCCGTCTTCACGCCGGCCGACGGGACGATCAGGCTGAGCGGCGCCTTCCTGACCGGGACCGGCGAGCAATCGGAGACGCGCCGCAGGAATGCCAGGGCGGCGGTCGGCTGGTACGACGCGGTCACCCGGGACGTGTTCGGCTGAGGGCCCTGCTCGGGCGCCGGCCGCTTCGCTCGCGCGGCGGCCGGATCAG
>NZ_JBAWTG010000716.1:0-293 GCF_037106235.1 Methylobacterium nigriterrae
TCACGATCGAGCCCGACCCGCACCGTGCTCTCCTCACGGCGACCGAGGGCGCCTTCGACGCGGTGCTGGTCAGCCTCGATCTCGAGGGCTTCGACGGACTGCGCCTGTGCAGCCAGCTGCGCTCGCTCGACCGCACCCGCAACGTGCCCCTGATCATGATGGCCGAGCCGCATGACCGGGCCCGGATCGTGCGCGGCCTCGTTTTCGGCGTGCACGATTACCTGCTGCGCCCCGTCGACCGGAACGAGCTCGTCGCGCGCGTGCGCACGCAGGTGCGCCGCCGGCGGTTCTCC
>NZ_JBAWTG010000717.1:0-292 GCF_037106235.1 Methylobacterium nigriterrae
CGGCCCGACCCCGTTGCGCGGCATCGCCTTCGACGGCGGCTCGGGCATCAGGACGGTGGCGGTCTCGCTCGACGACGGCAGGACCTGGGCGGAGGCCGCACTCGGCCAGGATCTCGGGCGCTACTCGTTCCGGCCCTGGACGCTGCAGGCCGATCTGGCGGCGGGCCCGCACGCCATCCGGGTCCGGGCGACAGGCAATGACGGGGCGACCCAGCCGATGGAGCCGCTCTGGAACCCGGCCGGCTACATGCGCAACGTGGTCGAGACCACGCGCGTGCAGGCGGCGTGAGGG
>NZ_JBAWTG010000718.1:0-292 GCF_037106235.1 Methylobacterium nigriterrae
CGCGAGGCGGCGCTGCATCTTGGCCGGTGTGAAGTTCCGATCCCGGTTGTTCACCGCCTTGAACTTCGAGCCGTCGATCGCGACCACGCTATCGCCCAGGAGGCCCATCTTGCGGCACAGCAGCACGAATCGGCTGCAGACCTTGCGGATCGACGGCCCATTGTCTCGGCGGAAGTCGGCGATCGTCTTGTGGTCGGGCACAAGCCGCCCGGTCAGCCACATCAGCTCGACATTGCGCTCCGCCTCGCGCTCCAGCCGCCGGCTCGACGCGATACGGTTGAGATAGCCATAC
>NZ_JBAWTG010000719.1:0-292 GCF_037106235.1 Methylobacterium nigriterrae
GGCCTCGAGCTGGCCCCAGGTGGTGACGATGGCGGAGCGGATCTGGTCGCGCACGAACTCGGCCTGCAGGCGCGTCTGGCCCACGAGCTCCTTGGCCTGCCGGATCTGCGAGTAGGTCTGGCCGCCCTCGTAGATCGGGACCGTGATGCGGCCCACGATCGAGGCGGTGAGGCCGTTGTCGCCGGGGAACTGGGTGTCGTAGCGCTGGGCGACCTGGCCGGTGAGGCCGACCTGCGGGTAGAGCTGGCCCTCCAGCACCTTCACCTGCGCCTCGGCGGAATCGACGGCGTGC
>NZ_JBAWTG010000720.1:0-292 GCF_037106235.1 Methylobacterium nigriterrae
CGGACTGATGCGCGACCTCGTCGACGCGCGCCGCGCCCTCCTCGCCCTCGAAGGCCTCGGCGTCCGCATCGCGCTCGACGATTTCGGCGCGGGCGACTCGAGCCTCAGCTACGTCCATCGCCTGCCGATCCGGAAGATCAAGGTCGACCGCAGCTTCGTCACCGACATCGGCACCGACCCGGCCTCGCTCAACCTCGTCCGGTCGATCCTCGACCTGTGCCGGAACCTCGGCCTCGCCTGCATCGTGGAGGGCGTCGAGACGGAGGCGCAGGCCCGCGCCCTGCGGGAGATC
>NZ_JBAWTG010000721.1:0-292 GCF_037106235.1 Methylobacterium nigriterrae
TCGGGCGGCCAGCTCGGCTGCCCGATCGTGTTCCGGGGCCCGAACGGCGCCGCCGCCCGCGTCGGCGCCCAGCACAGCCACGACTACGCCGCCGGGTCCTCGAACGTGCCGGGCCTCAAGGTGATCGCGCCCTACACGGCGAGCGACGCCAAGGGCCTGCTCAAGGCCGCGATCCGCGACCCGAACCCGGGGATCTTCCTCGAGAACGAGATCCTGTACGGCCAGTCCTTCCCGGTGCCGAAGCTCGACGACTTCGGGCTGCCGATCGGCAAGGCCCGCATCCACCGCCCCG
>NZ_JBAWTG010000722.1:0-291 GCF_037106235.1 Methylobacterium nigriterrae
GACTATCGCTCGCCAGCAGATCCCCTTTGAGAAGCCAGACAAAGATCTGAGATAAGGAAGTATTTGATTGAAAAATCCGCGTCACGCCATCTTCCGATTAGCTCAATCTTGATTAAATGAACGGAACGTGCCATGAGCACACAGCAACGCAGCGCGATTTTTATCGATGGTGCTAATTTATACGCGACCACGAAGGCACTCGGCTTCGACATCGACTACACACGACTTCTCAAGGAATTCCAGAGCCGGGACAACCTCCTCCGGGCTTTCTATTACACTGCCATGATCGAG
>NZ_JBAWTG010000723.1:0-290 GCF_037106235.1 Methylobacterium nigriterrae
GGCTGGCCGGCTTGCGGGTGCCGGCCTTCGACACGCTGGAAGACGCCACGCGCTGGCTGCGCCAACGGCTGAAGCCGTGACAGCGCCGCCTCAGCCCAGGTCCGGGAGCTCGCTGTGACGGAGCCATCGCCGCGCCCACGACCCTGGCCTCTACGGCGGGGACCGCATCCGCTGATCACGAAGCTCGAGCGCGGCACGCGCCTGACCGAGGCGGATCGGGCCCTGCTGTCCGGCATCACGGCTCAGAGCCGGTGGGTCGGCCCGCATTGCGACCTCATCCGCGAGGGCGA
>NZ_JBAWTG010000724.1:0-290 GCF_037106235.1 Methylobacterium nigriterrae
CCAGCACTCAGACTAAACTCACAGCGCGCCGTGGCTATGCGGGCTCGCCTGAGGGAAGATTACTCCGCCCCTTGCGCCTAATTTACTCCGCCGTTGACACTCGGAGACGCTCTAGCACCCGGATGACGGTCTGCGCATGCCGCCGGCCACCAGCCGCGTCGCGATCTCGCGCCGGTTCAATTCGGCCGTCATGATCCTCCCCCGTTTTTGTGGACACGGAGGTTACGTTGCCCAGCGCTGCTCGGCCTGCTCAGGCGTACGGTACCCGAGGGCTGAGTGGAGGCGCTGTC
>NZ_JBAWTG010000725.1:0-290 GCF_037106235.1 Methylobacterium nigriterrae
GCTCATCGTGGTCAAGGCGGGCGGCCTGCGCAAGAACGACCGGTTCGTGGTCCGGGTGGTGCGCGACGGCGAGTCCCTGGCGCGCCAGACGGGTCTGCTCGACGCGCGGGGCCGTCCGGTCCGCGGTCTGGCGCCCGAGGTCGTCTCCAGCGGGACCGACGATGCCGAGGCCGTCTGGCGGGGAGCGTTCCTCGCGCACGGTTCGCTGACCGAGCCGGGCCGGTCGATGGCGCTCGAGGTCACCTGTCCCGGCCCGGAGGCCGCGCTCGCCCTGGTGGGTGCCGCGCGGC
>NZ_JBAWTG010000726.1:0-290 GCF_037106235.1 Methylobacterium nigriterrae
GTGGTATGCGGCTCCTACGACCTGCGGGTCTGCGACCACGCCTGCGAACTGCTCGAACGCGGCCTCGCCGAACGCCTGCTGTTCACCGGCAACACCGGGCACTGGACGCGCCATCTCTGGGTCGAGCCGGAAGCCGAGCTGTTCGCCCGCCACGCCAGGGCACGCGGGGTAAGCGACAGCCTCATCGTGATCGAGCCGCGGGCGACCAACTTCGCCGAGTACATCGCCTTCGCCCGCGAGCTGTTCCCCGACCTGCGCCGCGCGACCTTCGTCACCAAGCCCAACTCGAT
>NZ_JBAWTG010000727.1:0-290 GCF_037106235.1 Methylobacterium nigriterrae
GTTCAAGGATGCGCGCGACTGTATCGCTGCTGCGGTTATTGTCGGGGGCGTCTGCGAGCGTCAGAAACTGGGCAACAGCGCAGTAAAATCCTGTGACCCGTCTCGCCTCCGATCCGCAAAAGCACGGCGTTCCGACCGCGCCGGCTGTGACGCGGGTTAGTTAGCCCGCGGCCTCTTCAATCGCTTCCATATCGTCGTCGGACAGCCCGAAATGGTGGCCGATCTCGTGCACCAGCACGTGGGTCACGATGTGGCCGAGGGTTTCGTCGTGCTCTGCCCAGTAATCCAGG
>NZ_JBAWTG010000728.1:0-290 GCF_037106235.1 Methylobacterium nigriterrae
GTCGGGATGCGTGCCGTAGGCGCGGTCGCCGATGATGCCGTGCGAGCCCTCCACCGGCACGTCGAGGCCCGGGGCGCAGTCGACGTTGATGCCGACGCTCGCGAGATCATGTGCGATCAGGCGGGCGCCGAGCCGCGCCATCGCGGCCCCGGAGCCGTTGCGGCGGCCGAGCCGGCCGCCCGCCGGATAGGCCGGCCAGTGGGGCGGGCCCATGCGCTGGTCCCGGCCGCCTTCCTGGTCGAGTAGGATAGGCGCGTCGTCGCGCCCGAGCGCGTCCCTGAGGTCGCTCG
>NZ_JBAWTG010000729.1:0-290 GCF_037106235.1 Methylobacterium nigriterrae
CGAAGGAGTGCTCGGCCAAGTACCAAGAGGCCAAGAAGGCCGGCACGCTCGGCAACATGAAGTGGAACGACTTCCGCAAGGCCGAGTGCGGAGCAGCCCCGGATACCGCCCCGGCAACGGTGCAGAACCCGCTTGCACCGGGGGCTACAAGGGCCACGCCGACGCCTACCGCCACGACTGCAAAGCCTGCACCCGTTCCGGCAACGCAACAGCTCGAACCCGTACCCGGCGTGGCCGGCCGCCCATCGGCGGCCCGCGACGTGACGGGTTCTTTTCGCTTCGGATATCCC
>NZ_JBAWTG010000730.1:0-290 GCF_037106235.1 Methylobacterium nigriterrae
CGGCGCACCCAGGGCGTGGCGTGCCGGCGCGCCCCGCCTGGTGGCGAACCAGAACACCACCGCCCAGGGCAGCCCGGCCGCGGCACGCATCCTCGACCGCTGGCTCGGCCGCCTCGGCCTCTACGGCCGGATCGTCGCGGTCTCCGCGGATGCGGAGGCGAGCGACCGGGCCCATCCCAGGCGCTACCGCGAGCGCCTGACGCGTAGCGACCACGGCGTCGCGGTCACGCGCAGCTCCCTCGACCGGGGCCAGGCCCGCGCCCGCTTCGGGCTGCCGCCCG
Source organism: Methylobacterium nigriterrae (assembly GCF_037106235.1). Lineage (NCBI taxonomy): Bacteria > Pseudomonadati > Pseudomonadota > Alphaproteobacteria > Hyphomicrobiales > Methylobacteriaceae > Methylobacterium > Methylobacterium nigriterrae. The sequence goes on from NZ_JBAWTG010000730.1 coordinate 282, forward strand.
GCGTGGTGC
>NZ_JBAWTG010000731.1:0-290 GCF_037106235.1 Methylobacterium nigriterrae
GATCCTGCTGTTTTTGCTGTTGCCCATCCTCGTCATCATCCCGCTGTCGTTCAACCAGGGTTCGATGCTGCTCTACCCGATCCAGTCGTTCTCACTGCACTGGTACGACACGCTGTTTCACTCTGACGACTGGGCCCGCGCCGCCACCAACAGCTTCATCGTGGCGCCCTCCGCCACCGCACGGGCCACCGTCCTGGGGACGCTGGCGGCAGCCGGCCTGCACCGCGCGCAGTTTCGGGGCAAGGGCCTGCTCATGGCCGTCCTGATCTCGCCCATGATCGTGCCGCTGG
>NZ_JBAWTG010000732.1:0-289 GCF_037106235.1 Methylobacterium nigriterrae
GATGTCGTAGCCGGCGCCGCCGCTCATGTAGTCGTTGCCGGCGCCGCCGTAGAGATGGTCGTTGCCGTTCTCGCCGTAGAGGTAGTCGTTGCCGTTGCCACCGTAGAGGTAGTCGGCGCCGTCGTAGCCGAGCAGCGTGTCGTTGCCGTTCTCGCCGTAGAGGGTGTCGTTGCCGGTCCAGCCGTCGAGCGTGTCGTTGCCGTCCCAGCCGTACATCGTGTCGTTGCCGGCATCGCCGAAGCCGTAATCGTCGCTGTTGCCGTAGCCGATGAAGTCGATGTAGTCGTTG
>NZ_JBAWTG010000733.1:0-289 GCF_037106235.1 Methylobacterium nigriterrae
CCTCGGCGGCGAATGGGGCGGCGCCGTGCTCATGGCCTTCGAGTACGCCCCGCCGGAGCGGCGCGGGCTCTACGCCAGCATCCCGCAGATCGGGCTCGCCCTCGGCCTCTGCCTCGCCTCCGGGGTCGTCGCGGCCCTGTCCTACAGCCTGTCCGAGGAGCAGTTCCTCTCCTACGGATGGCGGCTCGCGTTCCTGCTCAGCGTCGGGCTCGTCGCGGTCGGCGCCTATATCCGCCTCAACGTGATGGAGACGCCGGAATTCACGCAGGTGAAGGAGGCCAACCGCGAG
>NZ_JBAWTG010000734.1:0-289 GCF_037106235.1 Methylobacterium nigriterrae
GTACGGCTTTCCGTCCTCGAAGCTGATCAGGTAGTCAGGGGTGATCGATTTCTTGATCTGCGAAGCCGGCACCTTCTCGACGCTCTGGCTCGCTTGTCCTGGGCCCGTGGCAGCTGCGATCAGCGAGGCATGCACGCTCGCGAGCAGTCCTGGGAGTTCGGAGGGAGGCAGAGAGTTGTTCGAGATGTAAGCCGACACGATATCGGCAGTGATTTCGACGAAGTTGTTCTGCGTATTTTCTGCCGATCCGGACATTGTAGTTTCCGCTGCTTCACGATAGCTGAACGCG
>NZ_JBAWTG010000735.1:0-289 GCF_037106235.1 Methylobacterium nigriterrae
GGAGACCGGTTCGTCGCGCGCCGTCCCGATGCTCCGCTCGCCGTACCAGAGAGTGTGGAGCGGTCCGTCGTCCCGGCATCCGCGGGCACTGTTCGCGCGTCGCCGTTCTTCGACGACTTTGCGGAGCTTGCCCCCCTGATGTCGGAGCCGGGCGTGACGGATGTCTTCGCCAACGGAGCAGACGACCTCTGGGTCGACAGGGGCGGCGGTCTTGAGCGCCGTGCGCCCATCGGCCTCGACGAGACGGGTCTGCGAGCGCTTGCCGTGCGTCTGATCGCACTAGGCGGGC
>NZ_JBAWTG010000736.1:0-289 GCF_037106235.1 Methylobacterium nigriterrae
CCATTTTTGCCACCACCGTATTGGCAGGCACAATAACGACCTTCGCTCCCAGTGGCGCTTTAGAATCGACGGGGCTCTTGCCTTACGGAGTCACGCGGTTGCTCAGCGGTCTGGCGTTCTGCGTTGGCATCCTTGCTGTGATCATCGCCGGTGCAGAGCTCTTCACCGGCAACAATCTCCTCGTCATGGCCTGGGCGAGCCACAAGGTGTCGACACGGGCGCTCCTCTACAACTGGATTCTCGTTTTTGTTGGAAACTTTGCCGGCGCGTTCTTCATGGCGTGTCTGAT
>NZ_JBAWTG010000737.1:0-289 GCF_037106235.1 Methylobacterium nigriterrae
GAATGCGCTCGAACCTGGAGTGCTGAACGCCGGTTGCGACTGCCCAGATGGCGAATGGGAGGAAGACGATGAAGCCGAAGCCAAAGATCAGGTATTCCAACGGTGCTCCTTTGATGCGGCGGGTGCCACATCCATCATGCCCGATCGCGCATGCTTTTGCAGGTTCTGCTCCGCGGCCACATCTCGCCATCCGGTGCCACCGTCGTAGGCGGCATCCTGTTGCGGTGCGGCGGAGTTTCGACGCTGGGGCGGTTGAAATTTGGGCACTCAACCGCCGCAGGGGCACAAG
>NZ_JBAWTG010000738.1:0-289 GCF_037106235.1 Methylobacterium nigriterrae
GGGCGAGGTCAGCTTCGAGGATGTCGGCTTCAGCTATGACGGCCGCCGCCGGGCGCTGGAGGGCGTGTCTTTCACCGCCCGCACGCTCGTCTGGCGCGAGGCGGTGCGGGGCCGGGTCCCGGCGGTGGTGCACGCGGACGGGACCGGGCGGCTGCAGAGCGTGACGCCCGAGCGCAACCCGGCCTACGCGGCGCTGATCGCCGCCTTCGCCGAGCGCACGGGCGTGCCCTGCCGCCCAGTCGATCTCGCGGAGCATGGCGCGCTCCAAGGCGGCGGTGGACGAGATCCA
>NZ_JBAWTG010000739.1:0-289 GCF_037106235.1 Methylobacterium nigriterrae
GTCGTGATGAGGGCGGGTAGGGGATCCACCCGAAACGGGGGCGACGAGGCCCTCGGGTGTTTGGCAGTGTTCACGTCACCGCCGTCCCGGGCTGGACGTCGGTAAAACTGGCAGACAGCGGGGCCACCTCCAGCGATGGGGCCGAAGGCCACAGCCCTGCCTTCGACTCCCGCAGTGGCAGGCATCCTGGGCCACAGTGCGCGGCTTTCCTCTGTGGATCCAGCCGGGAAGTAGAAGCGGTTTGGAATGGCGGCGAAGAATCTGGCGGTAACCAGCTCCCGCTCTCCCG
>NZ_JBAWTG010000740.1:0-289 GCF_037106235.1 Methylobacterium nigriterrae
TGCCGATCGAGGACTCGCTCGGCAAGCTCGCGGCCATGCGCTCGTACATGCGCGACATCAACCTCGGTCAGGAGCCCAACGAGCGCATCGCAAACCTCGTCGGGATGACCGGGGACGAGATCGAGGCCATGTACCACCTGCTGGCCGTGGCGAAGTACGAGGATCGCTACGTCATCCCCAAGGCGCACGTCGAACAGGCTCGCGACCTCGAGAACCTGGCCTGCTCGCTCGACTCGGACGGCGGCCCAGGCATGGGCGGCCCGGGCGACCACGGACCGCAGGATCGCGG
>NZ_JBAWTG010000741.1:0-289 GCF_037106235.1 Methylobacterium nigriterrae
CACAGCCCGGCACCCGGCTGTCCCCATCAAATGCCCTGCGGCTCGCTGCCTTTCGGCTCGAAGGTGAGCGCGATGCCATTCATGCAGTAGCGAAGGCCGGTCGGGGCCGGCCCGTCATCGAAGACATGGCCGAGGTGGCCCTTGCAACGGGCGCAGTGAACCTCGGTGCGCACCATCCAGTGGCTGCGGTCCGCCTGGGTCTCCCCGGCGCCCTCGATCGGCTCGAAGAAGCTCGGCCAGCCGGTCCCTGACTCGAACTTCGTGCCCGAGATGAAGAGCGGAGTCCCGC
>NZ_JBAWTG010000742.1:0-288 GCF_037106235.1 Methylobacterium nigriterrae
GTGGCGGTGGCGGGGTACGACGGCATGCACCTGATCTACAACGCGCTTGAGCAAACCAAGGGTGATGCCAGTGCCGATGCCTTCATCAAGGCGGTAAAGGGCATGAAATGGATGAGCCCGCGGGGACCGGTGGAAATCGATCCGCAGACGCGCGATATCGTCCAGAATGTCTACATCCGCAAAGTCGAGCGGGTGGACGGGGTGCTGCAAAACGTCGAATTCGACAAATTCGAGGCGGTGAAGGATCCGGGCAAGCAGAGCTGAACGCTGAGGCTTCTCACCTGGCTG
>NZ_JBAWTG010000743.1:0-288 GCF_037106235.1 Methylobacterium nigriterrae
GTCGCCCGTCCCGTGGTGACCGAGGCCGGACACGTCCCGGGTAAAGTCCGGAACGAGATCGACGTCCTTCGGGTCGACCTTCAGGTAGACCAGCAGCTTGCTCCGCTGCGGCGGGCACAGGCAGGCGAAGTTCCGCAGCCGCTGATACGCCCGGTAGGTCTTGCGCTCCACCCGGTTCACGCCGTCCCCAAACCCAAGCAGGACCTCGTCGACCGCGCCCGCCAACTCGCGCATCGCCGCGCCCTGTGCATCAACCGCCGCCCGGGCGACCGCCCCGCGCCGTGCCCG
>NZ_JBAWTG010000744.1:0-288 GCF_037106235.1 Methylobacterium nigriterrae
ATGTGGTCAGTTCGTAGAACTGTCCGGCCAATTGCACGTGGATCTGTCGCAGTTTGAGCTCACTATCCGGGGTTGAGGAGAAGTAGTGCTCGCTGGCCATGCACAGAACCTACCGAATGATGAGGAACTAGGGTTAACCGAATGACTGAAGGTGAAGCTGTGGAGTCTGCGACGGACGACGTCGTCGATCGCGTGCTGGCGAGCGCGGTCGCGCATTCCTGCGGGTACGCGCTGTTCACCTCCGGAGAGGCACAGGCGCTGCAGAAGCGCCAGGCCGCCGGGAGTGAC
>NZ_JBAWTG010000745.1:0-288 GCF_037106235.1 Methylobacterium nigriterrae
CGAGCGCGACGCCGTTCGCCAGCAGCATCTTGGAGTCGAAGCTCAGGTTGTGGCCGACGAGCGTGCATTTCCAGATGGGCACAATAGCCCCGCTGCCGAGCGGCACCCGGCGCAGATCGATGACGAGCGCCGCCATCCGACCGTCAATCTCTGCCGCGACCGGGAGCAGCCGGACCTCAGCCCGGAACGGGTCGAGAGCTGCCGAGGTGTCCAGGACGGGTTGTGTCTTGGCGGGGTGGCCTTCCGTCGTGATGGTGATCGGCCGCAGCACCGGCAGGTCCTCGGGAC
>NZ_JBAWTG010000746.1:0-288 GCF_037106235.1 Methylobacterium nigriterrae
CCTGGAGCAGAACCTGGATGCGCTCCATGGCCGCCAGGATGTCGGCGGCCCAGCGCTGCTCGGCTTCGCAGGCGCCGTCCCGGCGGAGACAATCCAGCCGCTCCGCCCCGGCACGGAGCAGGTGCGTGCCCTCCGCGACGTAGTCCTCCACCTCGGCAAGATCCGGCAACCGCGACGTCGACGTCCTCATGGCGACCTCGAATGGATAAAGAATTCCGCGAGGCTTGCCCCCAGGGCGCGGCGACCTTCTGTGAGGTCGATCACACTCGCCCGATGCGGATGCCGGGC
>NZ_JBAWTG010000747.1:0-287 GCF_037106235.1 Methylobacterium nigriterrae
GACATGTTCACCCGCGCGAGCATCGACTACCTGTCGCGCTTCAATCCTGAGAAGCCGATCGAGAAATTCCTGAAGTATTGGCGCAGCGGCTTCGCGGTGGTTGCGGGCGAGGTGAAGGCGCTCTCGGCGCAGACCGCCAAGGCGACCGAGGAGATCCGCGCGCGCCTGTCCACGCTTCAGAACGAGTACCGGCGGCAAGGCGGCACGTCCCATATAATCACGTTATCTTTCCGTCCGTTCGCGAGCGCTCAGTCCCGCCGATGTCAGATCTGGTGCCCCTGCAGGCC
>NZ_JBAWTG010000748.1:0-287 GCF_037106235.1 Methylobacterium nigriterrae
GTCCTGGATCGAGATCGTGATGAACGTCGTCGTGTCGTAGGGCACCGACCAGGTCACGCCTTCGGGGAAGCCCACCTGCAGCTTCGTCATTTCGGCGCGCACCGCCTTTGCGACCGCCAGTCCGTTGGCGCCCGGCAGCGTCTGGATCGCAAATGCGCCGATCGGCTTGCCGTCATAAATAGTGTCAAAGCCGTAGCCTTGCGGGCCGAAATCTGCGGTTGCGATATCGCCGAGCTTCACCACGGTGCCGTCGGGATTGGCGCGCAGGATGATGTTGAGGAACTGCT
>NZ_JBAWTG010000749.1:0-287 GCF_037106235.1 Methylobacterium nigriterrae
GCCGAGCCGCTGGTCGAGCAGCTCACCTGGGAATATGCCACGCGCTATGGCAGCTATTTCGGCGAGCCGCCGGGCGCCGAGATGAGCCGCTACCCGGCCGAGCTCTTCGCCCCACCGGACGGCAATTTCGTCCTGCTGCTGCGCGACGGCCGCGCCATCGCCGGCGGCGCCTTCAAGCGCTACGACGAGCGCACGGCCGAGATGAAGCGCATCTGGACCCATAGCGACTTCCGCCGCCAGGGCCTCGCCCGCCGCATCGTCGTCGAGCTGGAGCTGCAGGCCATACG
>NZ_JBAWTG010000750.1:0-287 GCF_037106235.1 Methylobacterium nigriterrae
CGCCGCGGGGCGCGATGACGCGCTGGCCGGGACGCTGCCGTCGCCTTTCATGGCGCACCTCTCGCATTCGCAGTCCGTTCTGGAGGTGCCAGCCGGTGCCACCGTGCTGGCCGGCACGCCGCATGACCCGCATCAGGTCTTGCGCTACGGCCCCGATACCTGGTCGTGTCAGTTCCATCCCGAATTCACCGTCGAGATCCTGCGGTGGTGCCTGGCGGCGCATCGGCGCGCGCCCGGCGAGATTCCGGGCCGGATAAGCGACCTGGCCGACGTACAGGAGACGCCCT
>NZ_JBAWTG010000751.1:0-287 GCF_037106235.1 Methylobacterium nigriterrae
TGGCGCAGCGCCTCGCGGACCGGCGTGCGCGAGGCGCCGAAGCGGTCGGCGAGCTCCTGCTCGTCGAGGGCGATGCCGGCCGCCCGCGTCCCGGCCGCGATCTCGTCGGTCAGCGCGTTGCGGATCTGATCGGACAGGAGCCCGCGGCCCTCGACGATTCCGTCCATGCTGTCACCCCCCGGCTCGGCGCCGCCCCGTCCCCGTCGGAAAACGTGCGGCGAGGCTCGGCTCATCCCACCAGCGCCCGCACGATCAGGAAGAACAGCGACGGGCCGACGAGGCACCCG
>NZ_JBAWTG010000752.1:0-286 GCF_037106235.1 Methylobacterium nigriterrae
GAGAAGAGCTTCGGGGCGCCGCGCATCACCAAGGACGGCGTCACCGTCGCCAAGGAGATCGAGCTCGCCGACAAGTTCGAGAACATGGGCGCCCAGATGGTGCGCGAAGTGGCCTCGAAGACCAACGACATCGCGGGCGACGGCACCACGACCGCGACCGTGCTGGCCCAGGCGATCGTGCGCGAGGGCGCCAAGTACGTCGCCGCCGGCATGAACCCGATGGACCTGAAGCGCGGCATCGACCTCGCCACCCAGGCCGCCGTGAAGGACATCACCGGCCGCGCCA
>NZ_JBAWTG010000753.1:0-286 GCF_037106235.1 Methylobacterium nigriterrae
GGCCAATGCGGACCACGGCAATCGGGCGAGGCTCCTGGCCGCGAACCAGGCCGCGGCCGAGTTCTTCGTCGCCCAGCTCGCGACGCCCGATGCAGAGCCCGGTCGCGTCTTCCTGGGGGAGCGCGGTTTCGATCCGTCCGCGGCGAAACGCTTCGGCATCGGCTTCGCGCCGAAGAGCTACGACGCGCTCAGCAAGCACCTGCGTGCCCTCGGCTTCACTGATGCGGAGCTGCTCGCCGCGGGCCTCACGGGCGAGGGCGATCGCGGTCCGTACGATCGCTTCCGC
>NZ_JBAWTG010000754.1:0-286 GCF_037106235.1 Methylobacterium nigriterrae
GATGGCGGCGGCCCGTATTGGGACTATCGCCTGACGCAGGACGCCCTTCGCGCCTGGATGCCCGAGGGCGATACGTCCGGAATCGTGCGGGCACTGGGGCTGGACCCCGGGCATGACCCGGACGACCTGGAAACAGAGATCCTCGCCACGCTGCTGGCCTCTCCCGTTCGGTTCGACTACCCCAGCATGGCGGAATTCCGTTCGGCCGTTCGCGTACGACGCCGGGTGGTCCAGGCCGCGCGCCGCACCGTGGTGGATTTTGACACCGAGGAAGCGGAGCGTCCCG
>NZ_JBAWTG010000755.1:0-286 GCF_037106235.1 Methylobacterium nigriterrae
AGGCTGCCCCCGCTGGCGGCACGGTCGCCCGCCCCGTCGCGCCTACCGACCAAGGGCTACCCCGAAAGGGGGATGGCCTCGCCCCGGGCCGAGCAGATGCGGGCCCTGACGCCCGAGCGCGCCCGCGCCGTCGGGCCCGCGGCCCGCGCCGGGATCACCGGCGAGCACCCCTACGCGCACGGGGGCGCGGAGGTCGACGCGATCCTTAACGAGGTCCGCGCGCGCAAGCGTGAGCGGAGCGTCGCATGACGCGCGCGCGCCTCCGCCTCGTCGTCCTCGGGCTGAG
>NZ_JBAWTG010000756.1:0-286 GCF_037106235.1 Methylobacterium nigriterrae
TGCTCGGGCTCGGCCGCGGTGGAGCGCACCCAGTGCGGGTAATCGGGTAATTCGCCCCCCAGCACGTCCCGGTGGAAGGTGATGTCGGTGTAGATGATCGGGCGCTTGCCGGTGTAGCGCTCCATCTCGTCGAGCATGTACCGGATCATGCCGAGCGCCTGCGCCTTCGGCAGGCGCGTCGGGCAGGTCTGCGAATGGCCGTTCCACTCGACGTCGAGAACCGGGGGCAGGGCGCTCGGATCGGTCGGGACGTTGCGCTTGAAACATGCCATCTGGTCCTCGGGCG
>NZ_JBAWTG010000757.1:0-286 GCF_037106235.1 Methylobacterium nigriterrae
CTTTTAGCAGGATTCCACAATCGACCGCCGTTTTCGAGGAGCATCATGCAAGAGCGGCGGATCGATGTGATAGACCGGAAGATCCTTGCGGAACTCCAGCGCGATGGACGCGTGACGATCCAGGATCTCGCTGGCCGCGTCGGCCTGTCGGCCTCGCCGTGCCTGCGTCGCATCCGGATGCTGGAGGACGCCGGCATCCTCAAGGGCTACGTCGCGCTGGTCGATCAGGCCACGGTGGGACTGCCGATCAGCGTCTTCGCCTCGGTGAAACTGGAGCGCCAGCGGG
>NZ_JBAWTG010000758.1:0-286 GCF_037106235.1 Methylobacterium nigriterrae
AGAAGTGGCTCGGGACGGAATCGAACCGCCGACACGAGGATTTTCAGTCCTCTGCTCTACCGACTGAGCTACCGAGCCATAACTGGCGGTCCCGACCGGGATCGAACCGGCGATCTCCTGCGTGACAGGCAGGCATGTTAACCGCTACACCACGGGACCGTTTGGTTGCGGGGACAGGATTTGAACCTGCGACCTTCGGGTTATGAGCCCGACGAGCTACCAGACTGCTCCACCCCGCGACGATATTGATTTACTGCTTTCTGCATGCCATTTTCTTAAGAAAATG
>NZ_JBAWTG010000759.1:0-285 GCF_037106235.1 Methylobacterium nigriterrae
CGGCGGCAGGTTCAGCCAGACGCGGTTCGAGCCGCTTGCCGTGTAGCTGCCGGCCTCGCAGCGGGCCGGGATCGGCGGCCGCCAGCGCAAGCGCCGCTTCGTCTCGGACGAGTCCCTGCGGGAGATCGCCCGGGTCCTGAAGGACGGCGGCCTATTCCGCGTCGCCAGCGACATCGACGACTACGCGGGCTGGACGCTGGCGCGCGCCGCGCGCCGTCGAGGAACGTCATCCCGAGCTGCACACCGGCATGCTGAGCGAGGCGGAGCAGGCGCTCCCAGACACCG
>NZ_JBAWTG010000760.1:0-285 GCF_037106235.1 Methylobacterium nigriterrae
CTCTACACCATGAACCACGCCGAGGATCGCTTCGTGCTGGTGAACAGCGAGTTCGTCCCGCTCTACCAGGCGGTGGCGGGGCAGCTGGCCACGGTGGAGCGGACCATCCTGCTCACCGACGGCGCGGAGAAGAGCGCGGAACTGCCCGGCCGGGTCGGCGAATACGAGTCGCTGCGGGCCGCGGCCAGCCCGCGCTACGACTTCCCCGATTTCGACGAGAACTCCATCGCCACCACCTTCTACACCACCGGCACCACCGGCAATCCGAAAGGTGTGTATTTCAGC
>NZ_JBAWTG010000761.1:0-285 GCF_037106235.1 Methylobacterium nigriterrae
CAGCTGTTTGGCGAGCAACTGCCGTAGCCCGCCGAGTTCCTGATCGATTGAGACCAGCTGCTGCTTTGTTGAATCCGCGTCATTATTCAGCGCGAGGACTTCCTGCTCGGTTTGCTAGATTTTTGCGTTGAGCACGTCAATTTGAGAGCGAAGGTACGTAGCGCGCTCACGCAGGTTGCTCCGCTGATCCTCGATAGCTCGCGCGATAGCAGGCTCGGTCGCCCGGGACGTAACGTTGTCTGGGAGGACGATCTTCCCCGTCTGATCCCGCTCGGCGATCAGTCT
>NZ_JBAWTG010000762.1:0-284 GCF_037106235.1 Methylobacterium nigriterrae
AAGGCCGCACACATGTCAGCACCCGACCACGTGCCACACCGCTCTTGAAGATTTCTCTTGCTCCTAAAGGGGCGTCCACACATGTCGCAAACGCGAATGGGCCTGCGTTCACGGCCCGTTAGCCATACCCGCCCAGCTTGCCGCTCCGCCCTCGGAGCCGGTCCATGATCCTCAACGCCCTGGCCCTCAAGCTGAAGCGCCAAGCCCGCGGTGACTTCAAGGGCCGGCACTTCGAAGCCACCCTCATCGTGCAGGCCGTCTCCTGGTACCTGCGCTACGCGCTG
>NZ_JBAWTG010000763.1:0-284 GCF_037106235.1 Methylobacterium nigriterrae
GGCGGTGTTTGCGATCGTGATCGGGCTGAACGCGACGGCCGCCTTCCTCGCGCTGTTCGTGCTCAAGCCGATGCGCACGCGCTATCTCGCTGAGGACGGCACCGCGGCCCCGCTCGCGGCGAGCCCGGCTCGCGCCGCCTGAGCCTGGCACCCTGCCCTCGACGAGGGCTCTGACGGCGGCAGCCTTGCAGGTTTGCCGCCGTTTGCGTTTTGGGGCGTTGGGGTTTGGCCTGGCTCGGGGCGGGTTTTCGGCGCGGGTTGGTGCGGGGGCGGCGGGCGGTTTC
>NZ_JBAWTG010000764.1:0-284 GCF_037106235.1 Methylobacterium nigriterrae
GTCACCGTGAACGCCGCCGCTTGCCTGCGTCCATCCTCCAAACGCTTCGTAGCAAAGAAAAAATGGCCCCGAACACGGGGCTACCGCGCGAGGCCGTATTAAGGAATTTTCTCGTGATTTACTTTACACAACCTGTGCGCCAGCCGCAACAATCATCTGCTCCAATCAGTGAAGTTCACGCTGCTGATACAGCGCAGTCGCTTCGAGTCCATCAGATCGCACGTCGCCTCGGCGTTAGCATGGAGGTTGCCGCCGTCATCGTGACCCTCGCCGGCATCGGGCCG
>NZ_JBAWTG010000765.1:0-284 GCF_037106235.1 Methylobacterium nigriterrae
AGATGACCCTCGGCAGCGATCATTGTACTTCGAATTCTGTCACTCACACAGGCGATTCCAATCCGGTACTCCCCTGGGCGGAGCACGCGCTCGACGCGATGTGGGCGGAGCAAACGATCCCGCCCACCGACGCGACCCGGCTGATGGCGCTAGAGAGCAGCGCGGTCCTCGACGTGGTCAACGCGATCCCCGACCACCCGGAATTCCTAGTCACGGGCGACGCGCCGGACGGCATCTCGGAGGCGGCCGCGATCGCGGCGGCGGCGGAGCACGTCCTGAGCGCG
>NZ_JBAWTG010000766.1:0-283 GCF_037106235.1 Methylobacterium nigriterrae
GCAGAACAACTTCGTCGAAATCACTGCCGATATCGTGTCGGCCTACCTCTCGAACAACTCTCTGCCTCCCTCCGAACTCCCAGGACTACTCGCGAGCGTCCATGCCTCGCTGATCGCAGCTGCCGCGGGCCCGGGACAAGCGAGCCAGAGCGTCGAGAAGGTGCCGGCTTCGCAGATCAAGAAGTCGATCACCCCTGACTACCTGATCAGCTTCGAGGACGGAAAGCCGTACAAGACGCTGCGGCGCCACCTGACGCTGCGGGGGCTGACGGCCGAGGAGTAT
>NZ_JBAWTG010000767.1:0-283 GCF_037106235.1 Methylobacterium nigriterrae
GCACAATGAAATGCTCGAGCGGGCGGCCGAGATCGTCTCCGCCTATGTCTCGCGCAACCACGTGGCTCCGGCAGAGCTGCCGGCTCTGATCCAGGCGGTTCATACCTCGCTCGCCGGCCTCACGAGCGGAGCGGCGTCAGCACAGGCCACCGCGGAGGCCGAGAAGGCGACGCCCGCGCAGGTTCGCAAGTCGATCACGCCGGACGCGCTGATCTCCTTCATCGACGGCAAGCCCTACAAGACGCTGAAGCGGCATCTCACCGGCCACGGGCTCGACCCCTAC
>NZ_JBAWTG010000768.1:0-283 GCF_037106235.1 Methylobacterium nigriterrae
CCCGCATCCGGCAGCGGGAAGGAGACGGGCGCATCCGCGTCCGCAGAGGCGTAGGCGGTAGCGCCCGCGGGCACGGGCTTGGCGGGCGCTGCCTCGGGGGCGGCCGCCTCGACCTTCAGGGCATCGGCCGCCACGGGATCAACGGCCGCCTTCTGATCCTGGACCTGGCTCGACGATGCCGCCGCGTCGCTTGCCGGCGGCGTCGGTTGGGATGCCAGCTCTCCGCCCCCGACGCCGGCTCTGGCGCCGAGGACCGTCATCGTGACGCCTGCCGTGAGCGCGA
>NZ_JBAWTG010000769.1:0-283 GCF_037106235.1 Methylobacterium nigriterrae
GTCGACCGCGAGCACCGCCACCTTGTGGCCGGCCCCCGTCAGATTCGCGCCGAGCGCGTCGATCGTCGTCGACTTGCCGACCCCCGGCACACCCGTGATGCCGACCCGGATCGCGTTGCCGGTCCGCGGCAGGACGGCGTCGATCAGGTCGCGCGCGAGCGCCCGGTGATCGGACCGCTTCGCTTCGGCGAGCGTGATCGCGCGCGCGAGCGCCGCGCGGTCGCCCGCGAGCAGGCGCGCGCGCAGCCGGTGGAGGGCGGGGGGGGGCGGGGCCCGGCCGCCG
>NZ_JBAWTG010000770.1:0-283 GCF_037106235.1 Methylobacterium nigriterrae
GGATCGAGGCCGCCATGTGGGTGGCCGCGCGCTCGTCGGAGGTCAGCTCGAGGGCATCCGTCTGGCGCGGCGCGACCTTTTTCTGGATCATGCGGTGCCTCCCGCGGGTGCGGGCGGGAAGATCCCCGGTTCCCTGCCTGTGCCGCTCCAGCCGCGCAGGTTGATGCGGCCCGAAGGCGGCGTGGACTCCGGTTGGTCGACGAAGTTGGAGAGGTTGTGGAAGTTCTCGACTCCGGTCTCGTCGACGTCGAAGCGCGCGACCGCGGCGGGAGCATCCGTGGGG
>NZ_JBAWTG010000771.1:0-283 GCF_037106235.1 Methylobacterium nigriterrae
GGGGCATCCTCGGCCTCGGATGGAAGGAGGCCGCGATGGCGGACGGATGTTGCGACGGGCTGCGGCGCGAGACGCGGACGGCGACGACCGCCGAGGCCGCGCCCTGAACCGGCGAACCTTGCAGCCGCCTCTCCCGCGCGCCACCTCAACGCGGCCCCTGTCGTTCCGGCCGAGCCTGCCTTGCCCCCAATGAACAGTTTCGCCGCGCGCGCGGGGTGCGTCGACCGCGTCGTCTGGGTGGTGCCGCGTGATTCCTTGCGCCTCCAAGCCGAGGAAGCCTTCG
>NZ_JBAWTG010000772.1:0-283 GCF_037106235.1 Methylobacterium nigriterrae
GTCTGATCAATGTAGTCAATGCCGCTGGCGCGCACGAGCGGCTGCAGCGTGTCTTGACCGGGCGCCTGGCGATAGAGCTGGTAGCTAATGGCTTCGTCCACGGCTTGCCATGACAGCTTGACCTTGCCGCCCGGCTGCGCCTTGGCGGTGAACGCAAACGGCACGCCCAGCGGCGGCAGATTGCCTTGATAGACCTGGAAGCGGTTGAAGGCGGCGACCCTGGTGGAGATGTTGTCCAGGTCGTCTTGCGCCTGGAAGCTGAAGCTGAAGGTTTCCGGGCTGC
>NZ_JBAWTG010000773.1:0-283 GCF_037106235.1 Methylobacterium nigriterrae
GCAGGCCGCACAGGCGGGTCGCGATCCCGTACCGCCGTGGCTGAGCGTATTCCTGACCCTGGCGCGCAAGGGCGGCGCGCCCGCTGCGCTCGCTGATGCGCTGCTCACGCAGGAGCCCGGCGTGTGGATCGACGCGGCACAGCGCCTCTGGACGGACCTGAGCCTCGCTGCGAACAGCCTGCCACTGCGCTATTATCCCGAACAGGCATCCGCCATCGAGCCGTTGGGCCGAGCGTCGAATCCGGCACGCTTGGCGCAGACCGCGCATTGGCTCCTGGGCCAG
>NZ_JBAWTG010000774.1:0-283 GCF_037106235.1 Methylobacterium nigriterrae
CCGGAACTGACCGCGCCGAGTGGCCGCGCTTTTCTGCTGTCGTGAGAACAACTCGCGCAATCGCGGCTCCCCCGTTTATACCACGCGTCCAAGGCCGATGAGGCCCGTCTGAACGGGGTGGCGGCGTACAGTCTCGCAAGACTCGGGAGTTGCGAAAATGCCATAGCTGTCGCGCGAGAGAGGCGCGAGAACGAGGCGATCTGTTGGCTCCAGGATCGGCGATGGCTATCTACTTTGCCAGCTTTGACATGAAGGCGATGGCTCATGATTACAGCGGTCTGCT
>NZ_JBAWTG010000775.1:0-282 GCF_037106235.1 Methylobacterium nigriterrae
CCGCAGCGCGGTCGACATCTTCGTGAAGGACCTCGGCATCGTGCAGGACCTGGCCCGGGCCGAGCGCTTCCCCGTGCCGGTCGCGGCCGCGGCCCTGCAGATGTTCCTGATGGCCTCGGGCTCCGGGATGGGCCGGGACGACGAGTCCTCCCTGGCACGCCTCTACGCGCAGGTCGCGGGCGCGAGCCTGCCGGGCCGCAAGACGAGCTGAAAGACGAGCTGAGGTCGCACCATGCCCCGCGTCGCCGCCAACCTGACGATGATGTGCACGGACCCTCCCTG
>NZ_JBAWTG010000776.1:0-282 GCF_037106235.1 Methylobacterium nigriterrae
AGGCGAATCCCGGGGCCGCCGCGCCGGAGCCCGCGCCGCCCGACACGGCGGAGGGCGGCGCGGGCACGCAGGACGTGGCCGCTCCTCCGCTCCCGGTCGCCGGCGAGGCCACGGCCCGAGCCTGTGACGAGGGCTCCGAGGCCGGGCGGGAAACGGCGCAGGCACGCCACAAACGCCCGCCTCTGTCACCGGTGCGACGCCATGGAGGCGCGATTCCGATTTGAATGGATCAAAAGTGAGATTTCGGCACTCTCGAACGCGCTTATAGTGTGCACAATGAAT
>NZ_JBAWTG010000777.1:0-282 GCF_037106235.1 Methylobacterium nigriterrae
GGCGCGGCTGCGTAGCCGCGACGGGCAGGCGATCGGCGCCATCACCTTCCGCGCGGCCCACGGCCCGCTCGGCCAGGCAGTCCTCAACGGCGTCGGCCGCGAGTTCCACGTGGCCGGGACCCTGTCCTGCGACCGCTGGCGCGGAGCCGAGCGCGCGCAGGTCCGAATCTGCGATCTCGCACCCAGCGATTGATCCGGCGCCGAGCCGGTTGACACCCGCCTCCCCCCGCCCCCTAAGAACGACGCGCGGCCCGGCGGGCCGAAGTTTGGGGGAATGTCCCG
>NZ_JBAWTG010000778.1:0-282 GCF_037106235.1 Methylobacterium nigriterrae
ATCGTCGACCAGGTGGTGACCGCGATGGCCAAGACCGGCGGTCGCCTGGCCGACGAACTCGCCGAGATCGAGGACCACATCCTCGACGAGCGGGTGCGCGGTGAGCGCCGGCGGCTCGGGCCGATCCGCCGGGACGCGGTGCGCCTGCACCGTCAGCTCTTGGGACTTCGCGCGGTGTTCCACCGCCTCGAAACAGCTGCCGGTGACGAGCAGGTACCAGCAGCGGCCATCGCCGCGGCGGCCCGCGTCGCACAGCGACTCGATGCGCTCGACCGGGACATG
>NZ_JBAWTG010000779.1:0-282 GCF_037106235.1 Methylobacterium nigriterrae
GCGGCACAAGGCGGGGACGTGCGCCGTCCCGGAGCGACTGCCGCGGCGGCCGGATCCATCGGAGATGTCAGCGCACCATGACCCTCAAGCGTTTCGAGTCCGGCCCCCGCATGAGCCAGGCGGTCGCCTTCGGGGACATGGTGTACCTGGCGGGCCAGGTGGCGCCCGACACGGTCGGCACCGGCGAGACGGCGCAGACGCAGGCGATCCTGGCGGAGATCGACCGCCTGCTCGCGGCGGCGGGCAGCCACAAGAGCCGGATCCTGGCGGCGACCATCTACC
>NZ_JBAWTG010000780.1:0-282 GCF_037106235.1 Methylobacterium nigriterrae
GAGCGGGATCACCTCGTCGATGGCCGGCCGCACGTCCCACTGGTAGGTGGCGCGCGCCCCCGGCCCGAGCGGGGTGATGACGGTCTCGCGCGTCCCCGGGCCGGCGAAGGGGAGGATGCCGCGCGTGCGCATCACGGGGCGGGGCGGCAGGCCCTCGGCCACCATGCCCTGCGCCTCGACGGTGTCGACGCGCCGCGTCGTCTCGCCGACCTTCACGGTCTCGGGATCGGGGCTCCACGACTCCGTGACCGTGACGTCGCGGGCCGGCAGCCACCAGGGCTC
>NZ_JBAWTG010000781.1:0-281 GCF_037106235.1 Methylobacterium nigriterrae
GACCGGCCGCTCGGTGGATGGCGACCGTATCCTACCGGGCATAGCCGCGGTCGGCCTGGGACAGCTTCGGACAAGGCCGCTCTGGACAGATTTGGCCAGTCCCGGTGAGGAGGGCGTCGATCTCGGCAAGCTGTACGATTACGACATCATCCTGCTCGACCTGAACCTGCCCGACATGTCGAGCTACGAGGTGCTGCGTTCCTTGCGCGTCGCCAAGGTCAAGACGCCGATCCTGATTCTCTCCGGCATGGCCGGCATCGAGGACAAGGTGAAGGGTCTCG
>NZ_JBAWTG010000782.1:0-281 GCF_037106235.1 Methylobacterium nigriterrae
CCACTGACGTCGGGTGCGGCCCAGGTCGCGGCGGGTGATGTCGAAGGGCGGCTGGCGGAAGAAGCTCACCAGCCGGCGCGACATGCGCGGCACCGACGACTCGGTCAGCCCCACCACCTCGGCGGTGACCTCGACGGTGTAGTGCAGCGCGAGCTCGTCGAGCTCCAGGCGGCCGCCCGGCTTGGTCTCCCCGAGCAGGCGGTCGGCGCACTCCTCCATCTGCGCGGTGTAGCGCTCGGCCACGACCACGGGCGCGAAGAAGCGGGCGACCTTGCGGCGCT
>NZ_JBAWTG010000783.1:0-281 GCF_037106235.1 Methylobacterium nigriterrae
TTGCACCTCCGTCCGCGGTGCCGCTGTCACCTTTTCGCACGAGCACGACTACTGCGCCGAAGGCGAGCGTGATGAAGAACAGTGCTGTCGACAGGGCTGCAGAATAACCCCAGTCACCGCCCTGGAAGGCGACGTTGATCATCCTGAGGATGGGCACCATGGTCGCGTCGTTTGGACCGCCTGCCGTCAGAACCTCGGCAACGAGGCCGTATTGCAGGGTGCCGACGATGACGAGGAACACCAGCAGGCGAACCTGGCTGGCCATGAGCGGCAGGTCGATC
>NZ_JBAWTG010000784.1:0-281 GCF_037106235.1 Methylobacterium nigriterrae
GTTGATTTTATCAATGAAAGCCAGTTTGGCGCAACCTATGAGTGGACGATCACCAATAGTGCTACTACTGTTTCAGAAACTATTACAACAGAAAACATTTCTCAAAAGCAATTCGATACCGTTGGTGTTTTTGATGTAAAGCTGAAGGTGACAAACACCATAGATAACGACACGAAAGAATACAAGCGTACGTTACACGTGAACGATGAATTTGCTCTTCCTTACCAGATTTACGATACAGAGCGCGCAATATACTACTCTGATGAGCAGATCAATGTATC
>NZ_JBAWTG010000785.1:0-281 GCF_037106235.1 Methylobacterium nigriterrae
AATATGGACCGTATAGCCGGCTCGATTCAGCTTGCGCCCCACGTACTGCATCTCCTGCGGGGTCCCGTACAGACCGTGAAGCAGCAGGAAAGCATGGCGGGATCCCGGCATCCTGATTTCGTTTATAGGCACGGCGTTTCAACTCTCTGCGATGTGTATCGCGGCAAGTATACGGTGTCGGTGGAGTTTATTCCTTGCAAGCTATAAAAACTTTTCAGATGCAACGTTGTCAAGTTGTTCATTTTTTGATGATTCTGGCATCGAAAACCGCAGCACGCGTT
>NZ_JBAWTG010000786.1:0-281 GCF_037106235.1 Methylobacterium nigriterrae
CCGGGCTTGTTGCTCATTTTCCTACCATCGTTCGTGGGATCAGGGAGTTGCGCCCGATATCGAGGTTCGGAGTCGGAAAATCAAGGGCGGACAGGGCCGCCGCCCTACCCGAACATGCGGCTGATGAGCTGGGCCGTATAGTCCACCATCGGCACGATGCGCGCATAGTTGAGCCGGGTCGGGCCGATGACGCCGAGCGCGCCCACCACGCGCTGGTCCTTGTCGCGATAGGGCGCCACCACCAGCGACGAGCCGGAGAGCGAAAAGAGTCTGTTCTCCGA
>NZ_JBAWTG010000787.1:0-281 GCF_037106235.1 Methylobacterium nigriterrae
GCTTATCAAACAATTGCGAGACAATGGGATTTCAATCCTGCTCGCAGAACAGAACGCACGGCAAGCATTGGCGATCGCCGACCGCGGTTATGTTCTGGAAAATGGCGCGATCGTGCTAGAGGGTTCTGCACGGGAGCTGCTCTCGTCGACAGAGGTAGCCGAGAAGTATCTCGGCGTCGGGTCAGG
Organism: Methylobacterium nigriterrae; assembly: GCF_037106235.1. Lineage (NCBI taxonomy): Bacteria > Pseudomonadati > Pseudomonadota > Alphaproteobacteria > Hyphomicrobiales > Methylobacteriaceae > Methylobacterium > Methylobacterium nigriterrae. The sequence goes on from NZ_JBAWTG010000787.1 coordinate 187, forward strand.
CATGGAGGTTTCAGCGGCCGAAAGCGCCAGGATGGCTCAGAAACTCCGTGAATGCGTGTGGTAGTAAAAGAGGTATCCGGCATAATCTGGGTCGC
>NZ_JBAWTG010000788.1:0-281 GCF_037106235.1 Methylobacterium nigriterrae
CCTTCACGAAGTGCTGCGCGAGGCCGTAGCAGTAGGCCACCGCATAACGATGCTCCTCGAGGTAGTTGGTTCTGAGTGCCTTGAAACGTGCCACCGAGGTGCGAATGACCTTCAGAGCCCGGTCCAGCCCACCCTCGCGCTGGAGCTTCTTGCTGTCAAGGATCTCGAAGGAGGCGCGACGCTCATCCGATTGGGAGCTGTCCTTTGTAACCGACGAGCGAACATTCGCTTTAAGGGAACGCCGCTTCTGCTTGCCATCCCGCTGACCGGGGATTCGAACC
>NZ_JBAWTG010000789.1:0-281 GCF_037106235.1 Methylobacterium nigriterrae
CACGGTCGCCATGCTTCTCTATCCGCTCTTGGGACACTGGTTCGGCGTCACCGATCGAGCCGTGGGCATCCTTCTCGGCGGCACGATCCACGACGTCGCTCAAGGGGTGGGGGCCGGCTACTCGATCTCCGACGAGGCAGGGAATGCAGCTGTCATCGTGAAGCTGTTCCGGGTCTTCCTCCTTCTGCCCGTGGTCCTGGCGGTCGGATTATACTTCTCGAAGGCAGGCATGGGATCGGAGACCGGCAAGGTTCCCGTCCCGATGTTTGCGTTCGCGTTCC
>NZ_JBAWTG010000790.1:0-280 GCF_037106235.1 Methylobacterium nigriterrae
GAGCCGGTCTTCGCGAATCGTGAAGGTGAACCAGGGCTCGCTTGCCGCCGACAACGTCATGACCGGCTGTCCGGGTGAGATCGCTTCGCCGGGCTCGGCCACGAGCAGGCCCACCACGCCGTCGCTCGGCGCGACGAGCGTGGTCTTGCCAAGCCTCGCTTCGAGAACCGCGAGAGCCGCATTCGCGAGCTCGACCTTGGCCTTCGCGATGTCGCGCTCCTCGCTGGTCGGACCGGCCCTCTGCTGAGCAAAAGTCGCCTGCATCAGGCTGAGGGCGGAC
>NZ_JBAWTG010000791.1:0-280 GCF_037106235.1 Methylobacterium nigriterrae
CCTGTTCAACGCCGCCCAGTCCTACATGGACGTGCTGCGCGATACCGCGACGCTGGAATTGAACCGCAACAACGTCGAGGTGCTGGAGGAGCAGCTCCGCCAGACCCGCGACCGCTTCAACGTCGGCGAGGTCACCCGCACCGACGTCGCCCAGGCCGAGGCGCGCCTGGCCGGCGCCCGGTCGCAGGTGAGCGCCTCCGAGTCGCAGCTGCGCTCCAGCATCGGCATCTATCGCCAGGTCATCGGCGTCGAGCCGCGCCAGCTCTCGCCGGGCCGCCCG
>NZ_JBAWTG010000792.1:0-280 GCF_037106235.1 Methylobacterium nigriterrae
GGCAACGCATCCTCGGTCAGGTGCGCACCTTTGCCGACCTCGAACCGGCCCTGCTCGGCCGCGTCGAGCAGCTCATCGACTTCGTCACCCAGTAGCGCCCCGCCCCGCAGACCGCAATCCCCGCGCAACGCCCAAATGAAGGAGTGGAGCGCTCCCATGGCGTGACCTTTCCCGTAAACGCGGGGAACAGCGCCGGCAACTCCTTCATTTGGGCGGAAGCGACGGGCGGAAGCGACGGGCAGGACGGGCGGAAGCGACGCGCGGAGGGGGCAGTGCGGAG
>NZ_JBAWTG010000793.1:0-280 GCF_037106235.1 Methylobacterium nigriterrae
TCGTGGTCCGCGCGCGCGCCGCACCGGACGCGGCAACGCCGGCGAGGCTGCCGCGCCTCCTCGTCGCCCTCGCCATCCTGGGATACGGCACGACGGCCTACGGCCTGTTCTGGCTGCGGGCCTTTCCGGTCTCGGGCGACGCGCAAACCGCCTTCATCAACGCCCGGCCGGACGTCGATCACGCCCTGCGCGCGGCCTATCGCTGGGTGGGCCGACACCTGCCGGCCGACGCCGTGCTGCAGCACAACCCGACCCTGCCGCGCGCCTTCGATTTCGGTCT
>NZ_JBAWTG010000794.1:0-280 GCF_037106235.1 Methylobacterium nigriterrae
GGGCCTGCGACAGGGGCATGGGTTCGTCTCCGCGTGTCGAGCGTTCCATCGGCCGAGCGGCGGCACATGCGGGCGGCGCGCCGCCCGCCCAGGAGGGTCGAGCGCGCGGCCGCGATGCCGAGCTTTGTCGGGCAGCCGTTAAGGTCTCGATAACGCACGCTCACGCGTCCTGGCCCCGCCGCGCCCCTGCCGGCCCGAAGCCGACGGACTGCGCCGTGCAGTGCAGCATCCTGACCCGGATTTGTGCATTGCACAATACCCTCGTGGCCGGCCGTCCGCA
>NZ_JBAWTG010000795.1:0-279 GCF_037106235.1 Methylobacterium nigriterrae
CCAGCTTGTCGAGGTGCCGACGCCGAAGCCGCGCCCGAGGCTTTGACGCGGCCAGCGGGCTGATCGTCCAGGCACTTGGATACCTGCTCGGGCGTGAGCTTCATCGCGATCATCAGGCGCAACAGCTTCTCGGCCGCGCCGTGAACGCGTGACTTGCCCGTCGCCCAGCGCCGTGACGTCACTTCCTCGATCCCGAGAAAGGCCGCAGCAGCAACCTGCGTGAGGTCCAACTGCTTGAGGGCAGAGCGATACTCGTCAGCGGTCATGATGGGCGCCGAG
>NZ_JBAWTG010000796.1:0-279 GCF_037106235.1 Methylobacterium nigriterrae
CTGGGCCGAAGTCTACCTGCCGGGCGCGGGCTGGATCACCTTCGACCCAACCAACCGCAGTGTGGGCGGCGCGAACCTGATCCCGGTCGCCGTCGCGCGTGACATCCGCCAAGCGGTTCCGGTGATAGGCAGCTTCAGCGGCCCAGCCGACGCGCTCCAAGGCATGACCGTCGAGGTCAACGTCACCTCGTAAGCCGACCAATGGTCCAGCGCCCTCGTGTGTGCCGCTGTCTCAAAAACCTCTTGGCGGAAACGTTAGCCCGCTCTTGTGGATCTGCA
>NZ_JBAWTG010000797.1:0-279 GCF_037106235.1 Methylobacterium nigriterrae
CGCGTAGCCGGCGTTGAAACCGGCGTAGAAGCCCGTCCAGGTGAAGACCGGAACCGGGGTGAAGACCGGCGGCGGCTCGCGGCGGGGCAGGTCGGCGGCCGATGCGGCGCCGCTCAGCAGAGCGGTGGCCGTGCTGGCGAGAAGAAGCTTTCTGATCATCTGGTCCTGGGTCCCCTCTGGATGGAGATAAAGCCAAGAAGAACGCCTGTTACTGGCACCTGCCTAGTGCGGCGGCACAACACCCGACGGACGGCTGAGCGAGAAGCTGTGCCTCGCTCG
>NZ_JBAWTG010000798.1:0-279 GCF_037106235.1 Methylobacterium nigriterrae
AAAGCTTCGCAACCTTCTGCCAAAAGCTTCGCAATTCACCGTCGGGCAGAACCTCAAGACGCGCGTCGATTATATCCCGTGCGATCTGCGCACGCGCACTCGTATCTCGGTGGTAGATCTGCGCATGGGTGACCGTGTTTCGGTGATAAATTTTCAAAGCTGAGTCCTTACTTCCAGTGGGGAAACGTGCTGCACTGCACAATCGATCCATGGGCGTAGTGCGTTTTCCGGGCCTGATGGTGGACGCCCCCGGCGGCTCGGTCTCCCAGATGCAGGTAG
>NZ_JBAWTG010000799.1:0-279 GCF_037106235.1 Methylobacterium nigriterrae
CGCAACGGCTTTGTGCGTCGGCCGTTTCGTGCCGTCGTCCTGCGTGCCGATGTGGCAAGCAAGTGTCCATCGGGGCGTGTCGTTCGAGCGCGGCTGGCCGCTTGACACCACATGGGTAACCGCTTAATCAGCCGCCACGACGCGGCCGCCCGGTGGCGTCGAAGCGCGGGTGTAGCTCAGTCGGTTAGAGTGCCGGCCTGTCACGCCGGAGGTCGCGGGTTCGAGCCCCGTCACTCGCGCCATATTTTTCAAGCACTTGAGGCTTTGTCGCTCCGCTGT
>NZ_JBAWTG010000800.1:0-279 GCF_037106235.1 Methylobacterium nigriterrae
GCCCAGCGCGCCGCCGCGCTTGATGATCTGCTCCAGCGCCGGGACCATCGCCTCCGACCCGTCGAGGCCGAAGCGCTTGGGTCCGGTGTACTTGAGGTCGAGGAACTTCTCGAAGCCTTCCGCCTCGATCAGCTTGTTGAGGATCGCCCGGCGCCCTTCGGGCGTGAACGAGATCTCCTTGTCCTTGCCCTAGATCCGCTCCTGGATCCAGGGATTCTCGGCGGGATGCGAGATGTGCATGAACTCGACGCCGAGCGTCTGGCAGTAGGTGCGCTCCAG
>NZ_JBAWTG010000801.1:0-279 GCF_037106235.1 Methylobacterium nigriterrae
CCGGTGGTCGCGGTGATCCTCGGAGTCATCACCGCCGTCATCGGAATCGTGACTGTCTTCACGGTGCGCCGCTGGCCCGGGCCGACGCGCCGCTACGACGCCGTCGGCACCGGGCGCGGAAAAGAATCTGGCGGCTCTGTTTCCGATTGGGATGAGTTGAGCGGGGGGAGCGCCCCAACCGCACGCTAGACTTTGGATTCAACACCCCAAGAAGGAGCATTGTGAGCGACGACACATCAGATCCCGGCCACGGCAATTCGCCAGCCGCGTGGACCGCTG
>NZ_JBAWTG010000802.1:0-279 GCF_037106235.1 Methylobacterium nigriterrae
TCATATTGCTGCTCCTGAAGCAGCTTCTGCATCGCTTCGTCCTGATCCATGATGAAGGTGGGAATGTTATATACATTCTGCATGCCTGAACCGGGCCTGAAATACAGCAGGTGGCAGGTGATGCCGGCATCCATGAGCGCCTTGCAGCGCTGGCGGTTTAAGGTTTCAATGCCGCCGCTTGGAATGTAAAACATAAATAGTACCTTCACAGCTTCACATCCTTTCTGTAGTCTGCCTTATTATATGTGCATGTTCAAAAATCTCCACTCTCATTTTATC
>NZ_JBAWTG010000803.1:0-279 GCF_037106235.1 Methylobacterium nigriterrae
GCCGTGCTCGTCATCCCCACCAACGAGGAGCTCGAGATCGCGCGCCAGACCGTTGCCGCTGTCGCCCCCTGACCCGGCCTCATCCACTCCCATCCCGTCACCCCCACCGGCCGCCCGCGCAGCTAATTATGGAGATCGGGAGACACGCCGTGGAATCCGGCCGTTTTCGGCGTCGTGTCGCAATCCATCCGTAATTGCCGTGGTCGGCCCGGTGGCAGATCCCGACTAGAAGCACTCCCCAACCCTCGCGACGACACGCCCGCGCCGCCGTTCCAGATC
>NZ_JBAWTG010000804.1:0-278 GCF_037106235.1 Methylobacterium nigriterrae
CATGGCGCTGACGCTGGCCCACCGCGACGAGGCCGCCCTCGAACCCGCCCTGCAGGCGGCGTTCCGGGCGATCCGGGCGGGCGAGGCCGCCGCGAGCCTGTTCCGGGCGGACAGCGCGCTGGCGCGGCTCAACCGCGACGGCGTCCTCGACGCGCCCGACCCGCTCCTCCTCGCGCCGCGGCGCTTCGCCCTCGCCCTCGCCGAGGCGAGCGGGGGCGCCTTCGACCCGACGGTGCAGCCCCTCTGGACCCTGTGGGCGGGAGCCGCCGCGCGCGGCG
>NZ_JBAWTG010000805.1:0-278 GCF_037106235.1 Methylobacterium nigriterrae
GCTATTTGCTGTGCGCGCTGAGCAAGTGACGTGACAATGAGGGCGCTGCCGCTCCCACCATATTCATGGTCGCGGCGAGACTTGACGATATATTCAGTGGCTTGCGACCCTCATCGCCTATGCGTTGATCGGACCAGCGAGAAGTGCGCGGCCGGAGGCGCCGCAGGACTCGAACAATGTTTTCGCAAAGCCCATCATGGTTGCCTCTGCAGCCTTGGCATCCGGATCGATGATCGAAAATCGTATCAACGCCCCATCTGGGACAAGGCCGGCCAGGT
>NZ_JBAWTG010000806.1:0-278 GCF_037106235.1 Methylobacterium nigriterrae
GCGCAAGAGCCCCCGGTTCGCCGGGTGATAGCGCGCTTTGAACCGAAAACCTCCGGCTCGGCCTTGTGGTCGCGCCGGGTGGCGTCGTGTTCACTTGTGCGTTTTGTCGTCTCCCCCCGCGGCCATCGCCTTGGCTTCGTCGATACCTTCAATTTCCTCTGGGTATTGCTGATCGTCACCTTGCTTGCCGTTGCTGCGCTTCTGCTGGTTGCGGCGAGCTTCCGCCGCGTCTGGGTGAGGGGTGATCGCGGCGGTGGCGCGCTCGTGGTGGCCGTACT
>NZ_JBAWTG010000807.1:0-278 GCF_037106235.1 Methylobacterium nigriterrae
TCCGCCGGGCGACCCCGAAGAACTAGAAACACGGATGCCCGGGGCCACCTGATCGAGGCGGTCCCGGGCATCCGAAGCTGGCAATAAGTCGCAAGTTGTCAAGAGCACCCCGGGAATCGTCGTAGCGTGGAAGCATGGGGCAAGGGTCTGGGCGTTCGGGTATTTTCATCGGTTTCGCTGGCTTTGTCGGATTCAGTGCAATAGCCGGTGTGCTCGTCGCCGCCATGCTCACCCCGGCAATCGCCATGACGAGCGAGGGTGCGAACGCCTCGATCGGC
>NZ_JBAWTG010000808.1:0-278 GCF_037106235.1 Methylobacterium nigriterrae
GCCTTGCGGTCGAACTGCACGACGCGGGCGTCGAACTTCTCGCCGGCCGCGAAGCGCTCGGGGCGCTGGTCGCCGCGGTCGCGGACGAGCTCGGCCCGGCGGATGAAGGTGGAGAGGTCGGTGTCGACGATCTTGACCTCGACGCCCGAATCCTTGACCTCCGTCACCTCGCAGGTCACGACCTGGCCCTGCTTGATCTCGCCGGCCTCCGCGAAGGGGTCGCCGCCGAGCTGCTTGATGCCGAGCGAGATGCGCTCCTTCTCGACGTCCACGTCGAG
>NZ_JBAWTG010000809.1:0-278 GCF_037106235.1 Methylobacterium nigriterrae
TGCGCGGCGGCTACAACATCATCATCCTGTCGGACCGCGCGGTGGGGCCGGACCGGATCCCGATTCCGGCGCTGCTAGCGACCGCGGCCGTGCACAACTACCTGATCAGGAAAGGTCTTCGCACCTCGGTCGGCCTCGTCGTCGAGTCGGGCGAGCCGCGCGAGGTGCACCATTTCGCCTGCCTTGCCGGCTACGGCGCCGAGGCCGTGAACCCCGACCTCGCCTTCGAGACGCTGCTCGCCATTAAGGACTAGTTCCCGCCGGACCTCGTCGACGAG
>NZ_JBAWTG010000810.1:0-278 GCF_037106235.1 Methylobacterium nigriterrae
TGATGCTCGTGGCGCCCCGCATCCACCCGCAGCTACCGGGTTCTCTCATCGCGATCGTCCTGGTGGCCGTCGTCGCAAACCTGGCGGGCCTTCCGCTTGCCAGGATCGGCACGCTCCCGGGCTCGCTTCCCGCGCCGGCGCTGCCAGCCGCGGAGACGACGACGATGCTCTCCCTTGTCGGTGCTGCGTGCACCGTCGCCGCGCTCGCCGCAATCGAGTCGTTGCTGTCGGCCCGAGTGGCCGCTTCCATCTCGGATACCGGTCCGTACGATGGCGAC
>NZ_JBAWTG010000811.1:0-278 GCF_037106235.1 Methylobacterium nigriterrae
GTGATGTGCAGATCGGTCGCGGGCAGCGGGTTGTTGATCCGCTCCATCCACACATCTTCGATTCGGAGGGCAGCACGCACGGTACTGACGCCGTCCACTAGGAGCCCGTTGTTGCCGTAGCCCATCGGGATAGCGATCGGGCGGGCACGGTATCGCGCGGGTACACGCTGGTCGAAGATGACGATGTTCCCTGCGGCGTCAGCTCCCCACCAGCCGACCGGGACATGCATGCAGTCAGTCATGTCGTCGGTGAAGCCGAGGCATCCCCATCCGCTCAT
>NZ_JBAWTG010000812.1:0-278 GCF_037106235.1 Methylobacterium nigriterrae
GTGGTTTTCTGGGATCTGTTCGGGGAACAGGGGCATCCGATCCGCGCGACGGTTTCCGAGATGGGGCCGCTTTTGCTGTCGCGGCTGATGGATCTGTCGGATGCGCAGGAAGGCATCATGAACATCGCCTTCAAGATCGCCGACGACGAGGGCCTCTTGCTTCTCGATATGAAGGATCTGCAGGCGCTCCTGGCCAACATCGCCGAACGCGCAGGCGAGATCGGCGCGAAATACGGCAACGTCACCAAGGCATCCGTCGGTGCCATCCAGCGCACGCT
>NZ_JBAWTG010000813.1:0-278 GCF_037106235.1 Methylobacterium nigriterrae
GGTGCCGGTCATTGTCACCACCTCGCACTACAGCACGGACATCTGCATCCAACGCAATCGGCATGCGCACCAATTCGGCGCGGCAATGGTCATGGTTCTGCCGCCCTACCACGGCGCGACCATCCGCTGCCCGGAGGCCGCCGTCCACGAGTACTTCAGCCGCCTGTCCGACGCGAGCGATATTCCGATCATGGTGCAGGACGCACCCATCAGCGGCACACCGCTGTCAGCCGAATCGCTCGCCCGCATGGCGATGGAGATCGAACAGATCGCCTACT
>NZ_JBAWTG010000814.1:0-278 GCF_037106235.1 Methylobacterium nigriterrae
GTCGGCGAGTTCATGAAATACATGCCGATCACGCTGATCGTCACGCTGGGCGCCTCGATGCTCTACGCGCTCGTCTTCACGCCGACACTGGGCGCCATGTTCGGCAAGCCGCATCCCGAAAGCGGGCATCAGGGCGATGGCTGGTACATGGCGCTGGTCAAGCGCGCGGTGAAGCATCCGAAAACGGTGCTGGCGCTCGGCTTCGCGCTTCTGGTCGCGGTGCCGGTCGCCTATTTCCACGAGGGCAAGGGCGTCGAGTTCTTCCCCAATGTCGAGCC
>NZ_JBAWTG010000815.1:0-278 GCF_037106235.1 Methylobacterium nigriterrae
TGGGCCTGGTGGCGAAGCGATGCACAGCCCGGCCCGGGTGCGGGCGCAATTTGACAGCCCGATTTTCGCGCCCCTATAATCCACGTTCTTTCAGGCGGTTAGCTCAGTTGGTTAGAGCGCTACGTTGACATCGTAGAGGTCGCTGGTTCGAATCCAGTACTGCCTACCAAAATTCCGCCAGCGGTTGCCAAACCGTGCCCAGAAAGCCGCGCAAACACTACGTTTCGCGGCTTTTTATTTGCACGGGTTGCGCTTCGGGCCAGCGGATGTACCCCGTT
>NZ_JBAWTG010000816.1:0-277 GCF_037106235.1 Methylobacterium nigriterrae
GGGGCGGCGATCAGAACGATCGGGTGCGGCCCGAAGATCTCCGCCTCGATCGCGAAGTCCCGCGGCGGCCGGCCCATGATCGCGAAGTCGATCTCGGAGTTGCGCAGGGATTCCACCGTGCTGCCGCGGTTGCCCACCGAGAGGTTGATCTCCACCCCGGGATGGAGCCCGACGAAGCCGGCGATCACCTGCGGGGCGAAGGACTTGGCCGTCGAGACCACGCCCATCGTCACGCGCCCGCCCGCGCCCCCCGTCAGCGTGCGCAGCCGATCGGTGC
>NZ_JBAWTG010000817.1:0-277 GCF_037106235.1 Methylobacterium nigriterrae
CTGTCGGGCCAACAGGGCGGCGCCCCACGCGGTGGGTGCCATCCCGGCGCGGATGCCTGGCGGACAGGTTTGCAGGATGCGGTGCCAGAGCGCCCTAGGTCCGCCAAACAGTCTCAGGCTGCCGCCAAGATCCAGTGCCATGAGTTGGGGCTCGAGCATGGTCAGGCGGGGCGTGTAGCGAAACAGGTGGGTTTGCAGCCCCGGACAGGCGGCCAGAGGAAGCGGCAGGGATAAGCTGATCCAGAGCATGATCGTACGGGTATAGGATCAAGTCGCG
>NZ_JBAWTG010000818.1:0-276 GCF_037106235.1 Methylobacterium nigriterrae
CGACGTCGACCACGATCTCACATCTCGACAGGAGCAGCCGCCTTCAGCCGAACCGCGGCCTGACCCCAATCACCCCATCTGTCCGAGTAACGGGGTTTGAAGCCGGGGGAGAGGGGGCGGGACCGGCGCCGATGAGGGCGGACAGCGGGCTCAACGGTCGGCCTGTGCCAGCTTCAGCAGGTTGTGGGCGGTGCAGATCATCGCCCACTCGCCCCGGACCTGCTCAAGCCCTCTCATCAGGAACTGTCGGAAGCCTCGGGCCTGCTTGATCTGCCC
>NZ_JBAWTG010000819.1:0-276 GCF_037106235.1 Methylobacterium nigriterrae
GATCAATGGACTATCATATGCTTACCGTAACTTGAAAGTATTTCGATTTCTTGGCTTTATATATCTTGTGGAAAGGACGAAACACCGGTAGGAGGAACACACAATGAGTTTTAGAGCTAGAAATAGCAAGTTAAAATAAGGCTAGTCCGTTATCAACTTGAAAAAGTGGCACCGAGTCGGTGCTTTTTTGAATTCGCTAGCTAGGTCTTGAAAGGAGTGGGAATTGGCTCCGGTGCCCGTCAGTGGGCAGAGCGCACATCGCCCACAGCGAAGTGC
>NZ_JBAWTG010000820.1:0-276 GCF_037106235.1 Methylobacterium nigriterrae
CGGCGCCAGACGCGTCATTCTCGTGACACTGCTCATCGCTCCGGTCGGTCTCGTCCTGGCCGCGATGGGCGTCACGATCTTCGACTCCTTCGCCGTTGCCGTTGCCGGCCTCGTGGTGTTCGGTGCGTCATCCGGCATCTGCGACGTGGCCATGAACGTGTCCGGTGCGGCAAACGAACGCGCACTCGGGCGCACCATCATGCCGATCTATCACGCCTTCTTCAGCGCGGGCACCATTATCGGCGCCGCGCTCGGTGCGGTCGCCGCGCTCGGCGC
>NZ_JBAWTG010000821.1:0-276 GCF_037106235.1 Methylobacterium nigriterrae
TGAACATGTAGTACAGCGGGTAGAGCAGCGCCTCCTGCGGGATCATGTTGGCGAGCAGGAACAGGATGATGATCCAGGTGCGGCCGCGCACCCGTCCGATGCCGATGGCGAAGGCGTTCAATACCGAGATGAGCACAGCCGCGATCGCGACGACGCTGCTGATAAGGAAGCTGTTCCACAGCTTCTCCGGAAAGTTGACCCGAGTCCAGAAGTTCTCGATGCCGTGGAAGTACAGCTGCGCCGGCAAGGTGAGCGGGCCGGAGCTCGCGTAGTCGG
>NZ_JBAWTG010000822.1:0-276 GCF_037106235.1 Methylobacterium nigriterrae
GCCTGGTTCGGTGCGGAAACGCCAGGATGGCCGGGTGCTGGCTCTGCGACCGGGGGCACGATCGCCGAGGGTGGGGCCGCCCGTTTTGGCCGCGTGACAAGCCCCCTGGTGGACGCCAGACGTGCGTTCGCGGCGGTTGCAGGTGCAGCTGTAGGTGCGAGCCGCCGCCTGGAGGCGTGCGAGGGCCTGTTCATATAAGAGGTGGCGTGCGGACTGCCAGACCGGCTCTTCGTCCCAGTGCATGCCGAGCGCAACAAGCTGTCTCATGATCGTCTG
>NZ_JBAWTG010000823.1:0-276 GCF_037106235.1 Methylobacterium nigriterrae
GCCCAGCGCATCCTGGGCGAGGGGATGCAGTCGGTGCTGGCGACCCTCGGGCCGCTGCTCGCCGCGGTCGCCATCATCATCCTGCTGGGCTCTGCAGTGCAGGGCGGAATCCACTTCAAGAAGTTCGAGGGCAAGTTCGAACAGTTCAACCTCGTCAACGGCGTCAAGCGCGTCTTCGGAACCCAGGCCCTGTGGGAGGGCCTGAAGTCGGTGATCAAGACCGCGGTGGTCGGCATCGTGCTCCTCGTCGTCGTGCAGGGCCTCATGCCTGTGCTC
>NZ_JBAWTG010000824.1:0-276 GCF_037106235.1 Methylobacterium nigriterrae
TCTGCAGGCGCTTCTGGATGGCCTCGGCGCCCATGTGGGCCTCGAAGTAGATGCCGAAGCGGTCCTGGAGTTCGTGGAAGACGGCATCCTCGGGCTTGAGGTCGCCGACCTTGAGGGTGCGGAAGTCTTCCCACACGCGCTCGAGCTGGGCGATCTGCTCGTCGAAGGACTTGCGCACGTGGCCCATTTCCTTCTCGGCACCATCCTTGGTGCGACGCTTCTGGTCGGCCTTCGCACCCTCTTCTTCCAGGGCGGCGAGGTCGGCCTCGAGCTTCT
>NZ_JBAWTG010000825.1:0-276 GCF_037106235.1 Methylobacterium nigriterrae
GCCGACGAGAGTATTCCGGCGCGGCGCTGGTCGCTATTTGGGACGTTTCATCTTGCAGGTGGTGGAGGTGATCGTGTCCTTGACCGGGATCTCCGCCACTTCCTTCCAGCCCCATCCCGTGTTCTCCTCGTCGAACTCGGTCTTGGTATCGACCGGTTCGAGGGTCGAGATGTAAAGCGGCTGGAAGAACTGGTGGTCGTCGGCCCGCATGAAGCCCTCCTGGCCACTGGAGAAGGTCTTGTACTTCATGCCTTCGAGCTTCGGCGCGAATTTGGC
>NZ_JBAWTG010000826.1:0-276 GCF_037106235.1 Methylobacterium nigriterrae
GAAAAATATCCTGGAAGCAGTGGACGACGCAGCCCTGCGCGACCTCGACTGGCGAAAACAGGTCGGGAAATATCTCGTCAAAGGGAAATACGCTGCCATCGAATGGCTGGACAAAAAACCTGGAGCTGAGCGTATCGAGGATTTGACAGAAAGGCTCCGGGATATTGCTGCTGAAACTGATGTCCGGCGGCTGCCCGATTATGCGCCGATCAGCCCTACCAGACTAGCGCAGCCGCTTGATGAGTTCCAGCGGATCAAACGTCACTTCCGACCGGG
>NZ_JBAWTG010000827.1:0-275 GCF_037106235.1 Methylobacterium nigriterrae
ATCCGTCTGCGAGATCGCCAGCTCGAAGCTGTTCGCGTCGGCAAGCCCCACGACCTGCAGGCAGACCAAAAGCTCGCAGAAGTGGTGGGCCAAGCGCCTGTCCGCTGGCCGGCTGTCGTTCACCAGCCACTCGCGGGCCCGGCTCAGTTCCATCAGGGTGAGCCAGCGCAGGGCGCGGGCGATGCCGGAATGCGTCTCGATCAGCTCGGTGAGTCTTGCGCGCGGGATGTCGACGACGGAGCAGGGCGTGAGCGCGCCCAGCCGCATGTCGCGCG
>NZ_JBAWTG010000828.1:0-275 GCF_037106235.1 Methylobacterium nigriterrae
TCTTCTGGCCAGTCTATGGCGCAAGGACCGGCGCAAATCATCCTCCATTATCCTGCTGTTGCTGGCATACTTTGTTGTGACAGCCATTCCGTTCGTCACCTTCTCACGCTACGGCTATGTGGTGATGCCGATGATGACCATCTATGCGGCTTATTTGCTTCATTTGATGTTCCCTGGAAAACGGCAAGCAGGTGCTGAAGCTGGAAATGAATCTGCCTGATCTAACCTTGATGGGCGGCAGTTTCCCCGGAAGAAGTCTAAAATAAAGGACAGTG
>NZ_JBAWTG010000829.1:0-275 GCF_037106235.1 Methylobacterium nigriterrae
CGCCTCGCCACGCTGGCGCGGGCGGTCGCCGAGGCGGGACTCGAGCGCACCGCGCTGATCCTCGTCGGCCCGGCGCTGGCGCCGGGGGACTTTCGCGCGCGCGCGCTCTCCGCGGCCGATTACGACCGGCGCTTCCGGCCGACCGGCGCGGGGCGCGCGCCGTGAACCCGCCTGGCCTCCGCGTCGCGGCGCCGCGGTCGAGCTCGGGCAAGACCACGGTGACGCTCGCGCTGATGCGGGCGCTGAGCCGGCGCGGGCTCGCGGTCGGCTGCGCC
>NZ_JBAWTG010000830.1:0-275 GCF_037106235.1 Methylobacterium nigriterrae
CGTCGCCAGTACCGCGCGGCTGTCGGCGCAGAATATTGCATTCAACGAGGTGGCGCGCCGTGCGATCCTGACGGATCCTGATTTCTGTGACGGCGACTACTATGCGCACGGGGTGGTTCCCGTGAATGGCCTTTCAGTCGCGCGCATGGTGGGCCACATCACTTATCAGTCCGACGAGGTCATGGCCTCGAAATGCGGGCGTACCCAGCGCAAGCCAGAGGCCAACGGCCGCTACCACTATAGTTACGATGTCGAGTTCGAGGTGGAATCCTACT
>NZ_JBAWTG010000831.1:0-275 GCF_037106235.1 Methylobacterium nigriterrae
ATCATAGCTTCCGAATGCGGCCCAGCTCGTCGGTGCGTATTGCGTGTCGCCACCCACTCGGTCGTAGGTGACCGCGGCATGGATCTTTTCGTTCGTGTACTGGAGGCCGAGCGCAAGATAGTTCGACCGATCCCTGTTCTCGGACGGGTCCACGTCATCCCGGATGATCGCGCCCTCTGCCGCGTAACCGATGCCCGCCTGGAAGCCGCCGAAGTTGGGCGTCAGATACCTGAACATGTTGTCTACCCGCACTGACGCGGCACCGAAGGTATTGT
>NZ_JBAWTG010000832.1:0-274 GCF_037106235.1 Methylobacterium nigriterrae
CTCGGCCACCTCGTCGGCGACGATGCGCAGGACGGCGAGTTCCCCGGTGGTGAAGCGGGCAGCCAGGGCCGGCGGCATCGGGCCGGAGCAGGCCAGCAGGCGGCGCCTGTCGCGGGAGGCGATCCGGTCGGGCGAGGACGGCCGCTTGCGAGGCGGAAAGAGGCTCATCCGTCCCGCAGGGACGCCCACGGGCACGATCCCGGCCCGGATGGCGCTCCGGCGCTCGTGAAGCCGCTCAGCGAGGCTCTGAGCGCCCGCATCGTCCACAGCACCG
>NZ_JBAWTG010000833.1:0-274 GCF_037106235.1 Methylobacterium nigriterrae
TTCGCGCGCCTTTCGCCTGCGGAGTGCCGCAACTACTTCTCGGCCGCCGGCTACGAGGATGACGCTTGTGCTTCCAGCTGATCGGGACCCGCTCTAGCGGTTGTTTTTCGCCAACATCACCTCGCCCTCATGCGCCGCCTCGTGTTCTCCGTCATCGCCTTGGCCTTTGTCGCGGCGGCACAGGCGCAAAGCGCTAAGACGGCCACGAACACCATGAAGGGCTCAACCCACGACCAAGCGTGGCAGGCCAAGGCCGCCCGCCAGCTTGAGCGCC
>NZ_JBAWTG010000834.1:0-274 GCF_037106235.1 Methylobacterium nigriterrae
GACGAGGAGGCACAGGCCATCGTCGAGAAGATCGAAGAGGGTAAGGCCGAAGTCGAAGAAGCCAAGCGGGCCGAGGCTGAGCAGCGCCGGGCCGAGCAAAGGCAAGAGCGCGAGCAGGCCGACAAGCTCCTCGCCGAGCAGAAGGAAGCCGACGCGCGCGAGCGGCAGAGCCGCGAGGCCGCCCGGCAGACGGCCGAGCAGGTGGCGCAGACGGCTGAAGCTGCCGCCGAGAGCACCCGCCAGGTGGCCCAGAGCGCTGCAGAGACCGTTCAGC
>NZ_JBAWTG010000835.1:0-274 GCF_037106235.1 Methylobacterium nigriterrae
CGCAGGTCCACAGACAGAGGTGAAGGCATGAGCAAGCTCCTTCATCCGTCAACGCACTACCCGCTAACCCGTCTCAAGCGGCGCGGGACCGGCTCTAGCAGCTATGTTTTACCATTTGTTAACTCTGCGGCCCTGTGATCCCGGGACCGGGAGGTTAACCTCCTGTTTGTGGGCGAGCTACGGCCTGTTCGGCCTTGAACGTGTTCCGTGTGCGGGCGTTTTGCTCCTCCTGACTGGGAGGAGTGATGCTGGACGACGCAGAATGGAGAAAGCT
>NZ_JBAWTG010000836.1:0-274 GCF_037106235.1 Methylobacterium nigriterrae
TGCAATCGTTTAGCACTCCTGGAGGAGCATTGCTGCCAGGCTCGCGCCGTTCCTGCTAGCACTCGCAGTGGCAGAGTGCTAAAAACCTGCGCGGCGGCCTGCAAAGCTATCTTGCGGCTTTCCAGCTAGCCGCCCGTCGGGTGGCTCCTGCGGGCGCCCGACAGCTTTTCGATATGTCAATCTCGCGCTGGAGACATCCTATGACGTTCCGACCGCTGCACGATCGAGTTGTCGTCCGCCGCATCGAGGGCGAGGAGAAGACCAAGGGCGGCAT
>NZ_JBAWTG010000837.1:0-274 GCF_037106235.1 Methylobacterium nigriterrae
AACGGCTCGATCATCGAACTCGACGGGGGCATCCCGGTCCTCGGCTCACCGCTGACCATGGACGAGAGCGCCTTCAGGGTGCGGCATTCCCCGCCCGATCTCGGCGGCGACGGCCGCACCATCCTTGAGGAAGCCGGCTATTCCGGAGAGCAGATCGACCGCCTGATGGAAAGCGGCGCTCTTGTCGGCGAACGTCGCGGGGCAGCGGCATGAGCGTGCTCTTTTCCGTCGAGGACCACGTCGCGCGCGTCACCATCGACCGACCCGACGTGCT
>NZ_JBAWTG010000838.1:0-274 GCF_037106235.1 Methylobacterium nigriterrae
GAGACGCCTCTCGACATCAGCTACCTGAGCGACGCGGTGCTCATGCTGCGCTACTTCGAGGTGGAAGGGACGGTTCGGCGCGCGCTCTCAGTCGGGAAAAAGCGCAGTGGCCACCACGAGCACACGATCCGCGAATTCAGCCTCAGCTCACAGGGCATCACCGTCGGACCGCCGCTGAAGAACTTCGGCGGGCTCTTCTCGGGCGCGCCGCGCTACTCGGGCGACGGTGCTCTTCTCATGGCGGTCGGTGAGCATGCTCAAAGCTGAACGGGAT
>NZ_JBAWTG010000839.1:0-274 GCF_037106235.1 Methylobacterium nigriterrae
GAAGGTGGAGGCATCGGGCTCGTTCAGCGGAAGGCCTTCCTGCCAACGACGCACCAAATCCGGGTTGGCGATCGCCGGGCGGCCGACCACCACCGCGTCTCCCCAGCCGTTTGCGGCCACCGCAGCGGCATCGTCGTAGGTGGTGACGGTCCGGAACCCGGTGTTCAGCAGGACCGGTCCACCGAAACGGGCGCGCAGGTCCTGGACGAGGGCACCGGACGGATCGGCGTGCAGGATGCTCAGCGCGGCCAGGCCCAAGGGGGCGATCCCGTCG
>NZ_JBAWTG010000840.1:0-274 GCF_037106235.1 Methylobacterium nigriterrae
CGACGGCTTCCAGATCGGTATCCGACTTCTTCTCCAGGCTCTCGCAGCCCGGGATGCATTCCTTCAGCACTTCAGGATCGTTCAGCGCTTCCCAGACTTTCTGGATCGGCGCCTCGATGCGCTCCTCGCCCTGCATGTCCATCGCCATGACGCTTCCTCCTGCTGGTCGGAGCTCAGCACGTAACCCATGGCCGGACGCCTGTCCATCTGCACCAAGGTGCAGGGCGCTGCTCACCCCACCGGCCTTGGAAGGTAGATATTCTGGAAACGCTGG
>NZ_JBAWTG010000841.1:0-274 GCF_037106235.1 Methylobacterium nigriterrae
GTTCACCATCAGCAACCTCGGGGCCTATGATGTGGAGCATTTCACGCCAATTTTGAATGCGCCGGAAACGGGCATCCTCGGTGTCGGCTCCGCGTACGACGCGCCTGTCTATAAGGGAGAGGAGCTGCAGCGGAGAACGCTGCTGCCGCTGAGCTTGACATTTGATCACCGCGTATTGGACGGGGCGCCGGCTGCGGCATTTTTACGCACGGTAAAGCTGCATCTGGAAACCCCGGTTCTCATGCTGCTGTAAAAAGGAAGGTGGAGCATATGG
>NZ_JBAWTG010000842.1:0-274 GCF_037106235.1 Methylobacterium nigriterrae
GGTAAAGTCGACATCGTCCTCGTTGCGGGAATCGACCAGGTCGAACTTGTAGGAAAAGCCGGAACAGCCGCCGCCTTCGACGCTGATCCTCAGGGCGGTCTTGCCGGGATCGGCGGCCATGATCTGATTGATCCGGCGCGCGGCGGCTTCCGTCACCTCGACGCCCTTCATCGCGGTCTTTGCGTCTACGCCCATGGCTGTTCGCCTTGCAATTGCTTCCTCCGCAAAGGTATGAAGCGCTGCGGGGCAAGTCAACTGATGGCATTGATGGGAT
>NZ_JBAWTG010000843.1:0-273 GCF_037106235.1 Methylobacterium nigriterrae
CGCTCCTGCAGTTCCAGAGACACAAGTGGAGCGAGGAGCCGATGCCCGCTGCCCGCAACATCGTCTGTCCGCACTGCGCGCGGACCAACCGGGTCCCTGTGGACCGGCCGGCTGAGGCAGCGCGATGTGGGGCCTGCCACCATCAGCTGTTTGCAGGCTCTCCCGCCGCAACCGATGCCGCCGGCTTTGCGAAGCATCGCCGAAACAATGACATCCCCGTCCTGGTGGACGTCTGGGCACCATGGTGTGACCCCTGCCGGGCTATGGCACCGA
>NZ_JBAWTG010000844.1:0-273 GCF_037106235.1 Methylobacterium nigriterrae
GGCGCACTCGCAGGACATGCGCGTGCGCGACTACTTCGACCACACCGACCCCGACGGTCTGACCCCCTGGGACCGGGCGGACGCCGCGGGCGTGAGCGGGCTGGCGGCCGAGAACATCGCCGTCGGTCAGCCGGACGCGGCGGCGGTCGTGCAGGCCTGGATGGACAGCCCCGGCCACCGGGCGAACATCCTCGAGTGCTCGCACACGCGTCACGGCCTCGGGAAGGAACCCGGCCAGGGCGGCCCGTGGTGGACCCAGGTCTTCGGCCGCTG
>NZ_JBAWTG010000845.1:0-273 GCF_037106235.1 Methylobacterium nigriterrae
GACTACGTCGTCGGCACGCTGCACGGGCAAGCCTTCGGGCGCATCTTCAAGCCGCCGAAATTCGAGCCGCCGGACATCGTGCACCAGACCCGCGGCGGCGGGCAGCACGCGACGGAGAGGAAGGGCCACGAGATGGTAGAGGAGGCGCTTAGCATTCTGGAGCGACAACTCGCCGGGCGGGACTATGTCACGGGCGCTCAGTTCACGATTGCGGACAGCGCCCTGTTCTACGCCGAGCGATGGGCACCACAGGTGAAGATCGCCCTGCCGCCG
>NZ_JBAWTG010000846.1:0-273 GCF_037106235.1 Methylobacterium nigriterrae
GAATATTGCCGGTTGAGGAAGCTCGCGTCGCCGAAGCAGATGAAGAATTGCGAGTTGGCGGAATTCGGGCTTTGCGCCCGCGCCATGGAGCAGGTGCCGCGGCCATGGTTGGCGTTGGAGAATTCGGCCTTGAGGTCGCCCTTGTCGGAACCGCCCGTGCCTGCCCGGCCCGGATTGAACGAAGACCCGCCGCTCTTGCCGAATTGCACGTCGCCCGTCTGCGCCATGAAGCCGTCGATGACGCGATGGAAGACGACGCCGTCATAGGCGCCT
>NZ_JBAWTG010000847.1:0-273 GCF_037106235.1 Methylobacterium nigriterrae
GATCGCCGCGACCGTGACGCCCGCGCCCGAGGCGATGTGGGCATCGATCATCTGGCTGAAGTCCATGCGGTAGACGTGGTCAGCACCGACGACGACAACGATGTCGGGCTTCTCATCACGCAACAGGTTGAGGCTCTGCAGGATGGCATCGGCTGACCCCGCGAACCACCGCTTGCCGAGCCTCTGTTGGGCGGGCACGGATGCGACGTAGGAGTTGGTGAGCCCAGACAGCCGCCAGGTCTGGGAGACGTGCCTGTCGAGGCTGTGCGACTT
>NZ_JBAWTG010000848.1:0-273 GCF_037106235.1 Methylobacterium nigriterrae
TTCGACGCCGGCAAATGCCGCTGCACCGACTATCAGAACCGGCTGGAGCGCGTGCCCGACTGCGTCGGCCTGACGCCCGACAATGTGCGCACGCTCACCTGGCTGCCGGCGACCTGTGCCTACCGGCTGGTCGCCGAGGGCAGGGACCTTTATTGGTGGCATCCACTGGTCTCGGGATCGAAGGAGACCGTGCACGAAGCGGGCATCTCCATGCGCGGACGGGTTTCCGCTTCCGAAGACGACATGCCGGATGCCGAGGCCTATTTCGACTTC
>NZ_JBAWTG010000849.1:0-273 GCF_037106235.1 Methylobacterium nigriterrae
GCCTGCGCAGGGTGGTTCGCGAAACACGATTAAGCGGGCTCCATCAATGGAAAACAGTGAAGCGATTCCCAGAAGTAACAAAGGGCGTTACCAGCCAGTGGCCAGTAACACCCTCTTCTGGGAGAAGCTGGCGGATCAGGCCAGGCTCTTGCTCACCACTTCGTAGACGTCGCTGGACAGCTCGCCGGAGGCCAGGATGCGTTCCAGCTCGCCGCGCATCAGCGCCTGCCGCGCCTCGTCGTACTTGCGCCAGCGGGTCAGCGGCACCAGCAG
>NZ_JBAWTG010000850.1:0-272 GCF_037106235.1 Methylobacterium nigriterrae
GACGAGTTCGCAGACCTAAACGGGCGAAATCGCGACTGTTTCCCGGATGTAATCCGACGTGGTTAGGGCCCTCTTAACCCTCGGCGGTGACCTTCCCGCCGCCTGTCGCGAACTGTCCTGTCGGCAGCAGGTACCCCGCCGGCCTTCGGAGCGGCCGGCGGAGTCTTCCTCCATCCGTTGAAGGCTCGCAACTGACGTCCGGCCCACGACGTTAGGGGCCGGAATTTCTGGGGCTCTCGATGAACGACCACGTTGCGGAAGAAGGGAATTGG
>NZ_JBAWTG010000851.1:0-272 GCF_037106235.1 Methylobacterium nigriterrae
CACCGGAGCAACGCTCGCACTACCTGACCATGACCGATTTCAAACCAGTCACCCCCCACACCATCACAGATCCGCGGGCTTTCGACCTCGAACTCAATCGCGTCAACACACAGGGCTATGCGTGGGTCGATGGCGAACTCGATCCCGCCATCTGCGGCATCGCGGTGCCTGTGCGTGACCACAGCAACGCGGTGGTCGCTGCCGTCAGCATCAACACGATCTCAGGCACGGTGACGGAGGAAGAAGCCAAGCAACGCTATCTGGTCGCCTTG
>NZ_JBAWTG010000852.1:0-272 GCF_037106235.1 Methylobacterium nigriterrae
CCCAGCAATCATCGGCCTCTCCAATCGTGGCTCCGAGTCCGCCGCCGCCACCGCCCGCACCGGCGCAGCCGCACCTGGCCGCGCTGCCGCCACCGGCACCCGTTCCTCCGGCCGCTTCGCAGACGGGGCAGTCTTTTCGGGACTGTGGCGACTGTCCCGAGATGGTGGTGCTGCCCGCGGGCTCCTTCGAGATGGGGTCCAGCGCGGCGCCCTTCGAACGCCCGGTCCACCGCGTCACCATCGCGACGCCCTTCGCGATCGCGCGCTACGAG
>NZ_JBAWTG010000853.1:0-272 GCF_037106235.1 Methylobacterium nigriterrae
CTTATTTCGGTCGTGTGGCCGTTCCTTCTGTCGGTTGTCCCTTGCGAGCAGGGGCGTTTCCCGTTGCCGCAGCCTTGGCGGTCCACTGGATGCCGTTTCCTGATCTGCCCAGCGCCGAGGACAAGACAGCCAAGTAGGAGGCGACGATGACGGCCGAACAGTCGGCTCCCCTTACCCTGCAGGTGGAGCCTACTCGATGTCGGCTGCGGCACGGGACGGTTTCTTCACTTCGCGAAGCAGGCTTGGCCGAGGCTGCCGATGCTTGGGATCGA
>NZ_JBAWTG010000854.1:0-272 GCF_037106235.1 Methylobacterium nigriterrae
GCAGCGCCCCCGCCGCTGCCCGCGCGCCCACCGAGAGCGACTCGTGCAGGACCGGATCGCCCAGGACGCGCCGCAACGCCCCGGCCAGCGCGCGAGCGTCGCCCGGCGCGATCGCGATCCCCGCCTGCGGGGGCAGCGTCTGCGCAAGCGCCCCGCCTGTTGTCGTGATGACCGGCAGGCCATGCTGCAGGGCCTCGGCCACCACCATGCCATAGCCTTCGTACCAGGAAGGCAGCACGAAAAGACGCGCCTGTGCATACGCCCGCTCGAGG
>NZ_JBAWTG010000855.1:0-272 GCF_037106235.1 Methylobacterium nigriterrae
CGCCGCGTTTGCTGGCCAGGGCGTTGTGGCGGAATGTTTCGCGCTGTCGGATCTGAAGGGATATCGCACCGGCGGTTCGCTGCACTTCATCGTCAACAATCAGATCGGCTTCACGACCTATCCGCGCTACTCGCGCTCGTCGCCGTATCCGTCGGATGTGGCGAAGATGATCGACGCGCCGATCTTCCACGTGAACGGCGACGATCCGGAAGCGGTGGTGTTCGCCGCGAAGGTGGCGATCGAATACCGGCAGAAATTCCATAAGCCGGTCG
>NZ_JBAWTG010000856.1:0-272 GCF_037106235.1 Methylobacterium nigriterrae
GCCACATCGGCCGGAATGCCGTGGCCCTGGTCGATCACCGCCACCACCACATTTTGCTGTGTCTGCGACTCCGCGGTCAGCCCGGCCGTGATGCGCAGAATGCGGCGCTCCGGCGGCACGTGCTGCATCGCTTCGATGCCGTTGCGTGTCAGATTGAGCATGACCTGTTCCAGCATCACGCGGTCGGCCAGCACGCCCGGCAAATCCGGTTCCACCTGGATGTGCGTGATGACGAAGAACTGACGCGCCTGCAACTCGACCAGCGGAATCAG
>NZ_JBAWTG010000857.1:0-272 GCF_037106235.1 Methylobacterium nigriterrae
GCGGCGACCCTGTCGGCACGCTGATCATTGCCCGGGTGCCGGTGACGCTCTCCCTCATGGTCCTGTCGACGCTCGTGATCGCGGTTCTCGGCACGGCGCTCGGACTCGCGAGCGCCGTGCGCGGAGGCGCACTCGGCAAGCTCCTCGATGCGATCTCGCTGATCGGCCTCGCGCTCCCCAGCTACTGGGTCGCCATCCTTCTGGTCGCCCTCTTCGCAGTGGCCATTCGGATCTTCCCCGCTACCGGCTATATCCCGTTCGCCGACAATCCG
>NZ_JBAWTG010000858.1:0-272 GCF_037106235.1 Methylobacterium nigriterrae
GAGCAGCCGTTCGATGCGCGCCTTGATCTCGTCGCGGATGGGCCTGACGGCATCGATTCCCCGCCCTGCCGGGTCATCGAGATCCCAGTCCTCGTAGCGCTTGCCCGGGAAGATCGGGCAGGTGTCGCCGCAGCCCATGGTGATGACGACATCCGATTCCTTCACGGACTCCGCGGTGAGAATCCTCGGCTGGTTGCCCGCGATGTCGATGCCGTCCTCGGCCATCGCGGCGACCGCGGCCTGGTTGATCTGGTCCGCAGGCTCGGACCCCG
>NZ_JBAWTG010000859.1:0-272 GCF_037106235.1 Methylobacterium nigriterrae
TCACGCGGTACTTGTCCCACCAGTTCTCGAAGGCGGCCACGATCTGCTTGCGCTGCGCCGTCATGTAGCGCTCGACGATGGCCTGCATGTCGTTATGCAGGATGGTCAGCAGTAACTCGGCGGCGGCTTCGGGTGTCAGGCCACACGTCTCTGATCGTCCGCCGGCTGGCTTGGCCAGCGCGGGTAATTTCGCAGCATGGTACTCCCGACGCCAGCGGCCCAACTAATCGGGGTGGATATCGTGCTCGCCAGCCACCTGCGCGACGGTCAGG
>NZ_JBAWTG010000860.1:0-272 GCF_037106235.1 Methylobacterium nigriterrae
CTGATTCCGCGCGGTCCCGGAGGCGTGTAATCCGGACTGTCGTCGCTTGACTCCGTCTCGTCCGCGAGGGAGAAGGCGCGCATCCGCTGCACGTACTGGTTCAGCGTGTGCTGCTGGCGGCGCAGGTCCGAGATCTGCGTCTCGGCATCCAGCATCATCGAGGGGAGCAGTTCGTCGGTGTCGCGGTTGACAGCCGTGGCGCGGGAGATCGTGGCGGAGACGAGACGCTCGCAGTATGCGCGGGCGTTCTGGGTCTCCTCCTCGGCGCGCTG
>NZ_JBAWTG010000861.1:0-271 GCF_037106235.1 Methylobacterium nigriterrae
CATCACGACGCCGAACCAGACGAGGTCGAACCCCGCGGCCTTGAGCGGCGGCAGGATGATCGGCGCCGTCATCAGGATGATCGAGACCGGCGGCAGGAAAAAGCCGAGCAGGATCACAAAGGCCAGGATCGTCACCAGCAGCACCCACTTGGAGAGCTGCATCGCCACGATGGCCGCGGCGGCCGATTGCGAGATGTGGAGGTAGCTCATCACGTAGGCGTAGAGGAGCGACATGCCGATGATCAGCATCAGCATGGTCGATTCCCTGAGC
>NZ_JBAWTG010000862.1:0-271 GCF_037106235.1 Methylobacterium nigriterrae
CGAGCACCGGCAGAGCATCATTGAGGCGACCGATAACAAATGAGCACCGAACCCTCTCCCGTTGAACCAGGCGGGAGCGGGAACAGCCGGCGAGCCGTCATCTCGGCCCTTGGTGTCGTGCAAATCCTCTCGTGGGGATCGTCATTCTACCTTCTGGGTGTCTTAGCCGCTCCGGTGACGGTAGACACGGGTTGGTCGCTCGCCTGGGTGTTCGGTGGCCTGACAGTCGGCTTGTTGATCGCCGGCTTGGTGTCGCCGAGTGTCGGCCGGA
>NZ_JBAWTG010000863.1:0-271 GCF_037106235.1 Methylobacterium nigriterrae
CCATAGATCATGGAAAGGCCGAGCCCCGTGCCCTGGCCGGTGGGCTTCGTGGTGAAGAACGGGTCGAAGGCGCGAGCGATGACATCGGGTGTCATGCCACTGCCGGTGTCGGTCACGCACAGCGACAGATACTGCCCCGGCGGCAGCTCGCGCTCGCGCGCGGCACGCTCGTCGAGCCACTTGTTGGCGATCTCGATGGTGATGCGCCCACCGTCCGGCATGGCGTCGCGGGCGTTGATGCAGAGGTTCAGGAGCGCGTTCTCGAGCTGGT
>NZ_JBAWTG010000864.1:0-271 GCF_037106235.1 Methylobacterium nigriterrae
TTTCCGTTCGGATATGGCTTCGTCGCCAGCTGTGCCGCATCGAGGTCTTTGACCGCGCCATGCACGGAACCCTTCACGCGAGCCATCGCATCCGTCAGAATCTCACTGCTGCTGGTCATCGTGTCGCTCCTTGGAATTCTCTGAACAAGTGGCCACCGCCACGGCTGGCGCGGCAGAGTTGAGTATGGCCAATTCAACGCTCACTTCCTCCGACACAGCCGAACGTCTGGCGGGTACCGCGTTCGTGCACCTGCCTCCCTCGCTCTACGCC
>NZ_JBAWTG010000865.1:0-271 GCF_037106235.1 Methylobacterium nigriterrae
CAGTCCTGAAAACGCGGATGCCCTATTGTTGAATACGTCCTTTCTGCGCGGCTCAAGGCAGTATCGATATCATTGCGCATCAAATCCGGGGTCGACCTTCCTGCCCGCCCGACCCAGTTTGCAGGACCGCTATTTCCTTGAACTCCGTCACAGCGGGATTGCAATTTCATGCTGAGCCATCTGCATTTCCGTAATGAATGGCGGCTTCTGGCAAAATATCCGCTATTCTGGGTCATATTGACGGGCGTTGCCGGATTCAGCCTGCTGGTTG
>NZ_JBAWTG010000866.1:0-271 GCF_037106235.1 Methylobacterium nigriterrae
ATCCGATCCCGTGCCACCAGCAGGCCGCATTCTCGACGGCAAGAGAACGGTCTCTTCCGGTCGTAGAGGCCGCGGCCAGGCGCATCCTGTCGCTCCCGGTGTACCCGCATCTTACGGATGCCCAGATCGGCCGCGTTGCCGACGTCGTCACCCGCGCGCTGCAGAACGTCGCCTGCGCCGAGCCGGCGGAGGTCCTCGGCGCAGCGAATCCGGATACCGTCGCGGCGTTTTCGCCGACGGTACTCGTCCCATAAGCCGTCGTCGGGAGAAC
>NZ_JBAWTG010000867.1:0-271 GCF_037106235.1 Methylobacterium nigriterrae
GGGTTCTTGAGGAGCGCGCGGGCGAACGAGAGGCGCTGGCGCTCGCCCCCCGAGAGCGAGCGGCCGCGCTCGCCGATAACGGAGTCGAGCCCATCGGGCTGGCACGCCATGAATTCGCTGGCCTGGGCGCGCTCGAGCGCGTCGAGCATCTCGGCGTCGGTGGCGTCGGGGCGGCCGACCTGCAGGTTCTCGCGTATCGAGCGGGCGAACAGCATCGGCTCCTGGAAGACGACGCCGATGTTGTGGCGCAGCGATGCCAGGCCGATGTCGC
>NZ_JBAWTG010000868.1:0-271 GCF_037106235.1 Methylobacterium nigriterrae
GACGCGCAGGCCTTTCCGGTCGATTTCAACGACGTGGATTTCTGCCTGCGCCTGGGGGCAGCCGGCTCCAGGACGATCTGGACGCCGCACGCGGTGCTGGCGCATCTCGAATCCGTCAGCCGCGGCCCCGCGATCGGCGCGGCCCGCCGGCGCTTCGAGGCGGAGGCGGACCGTTTCGTCGCGCGCTGGCGCGCCACGATCCGTCACGATCCCTTCTATCATCCCGCCCTGTCGCTCACGACCTTCGGCGAGGATCTCGAATAGGTTCGGC
>NZ_JBAWTG010000869.1:0-271 GCF_037106235.1 Methylobacterium nigriterrae
CAGCGGCGACCGGCGAGATCGCACGGACCACCGCCCAGACCTCCGAGGGGACCCGCGCGGTCTCGGGACACATCGCGGGCGTCAGCGAGGCGGCCGTCACCGCGAGCGCCGGCTCGGCCCAGGTGCTGTCCGCCGCGAGCGACCTCTCGGCCCAGGCCGGCGACCTGCGCGCCGCGGTCGGCCGCTTCCTGGCGACCGTCCGGGCGGCCTGAGGCCGGCGCGCCGGATCGGCTGCGGCGCAGCCGGCGCGCTCCGGAAGCATTGCCCGCCG
>NZ_JBAWTG010000870.1:0-271 GCF_037106235.1 Methylobacterium nigriterrae
GATCCACTGGCCAGTGCGCCGGACCAGACCGTTTCAACCGTGCGTTCTGCGATGCTCATTGCTGTCTCCTTGTTAGCCGAAATGCCCGGTTCGCAGTCTGCTTCCGGGGTCGAACCTGAATCGAGCGAACGAATTAAGACTATCACCGACCTTTTTAAGCTACAGAGGGTGGGGTGTTGTTGCTAGGCTCAAAAACATGGTTCACCCACCTGCTGATGACACCCTGTATCCGGCTCCTGACAAGGGGTATTCGACCTCGTCGGCAAGCGCG
>NZ_JBAWTG010000871.1:0-271 GCF_037106235.1 Methylobacterium nigriterrae
GGAGCGCGGAGGTATCCGGTCGGAAGGCTGGAAAGCCGCCTCCGATCCCTTGCGCGGCAGCCCCTCCGTGGTCCAGCCTTCGCCGGCGAAATCGTAGCGGTCGAGCCACGCCGCCGCCGAATAGTGATCGACCACGAGGATTTCGTCCGGCAAATAGAGGACCACATCGCGTTGGTCGTCGGGCCGTTCGAGCTTGTATTCGACCCGGTCGAACTGGAAGGCGAGGTCGTAGCCGAAGGCGCCGTATAGGCCGAGATTGGCATCTTCCGGC
>NZ_JBAWTG010000872.1:0-271 GCF_037106235.1 Methylobacterium nigriterrae
GCCGTACCCCAGAGGATGCCCTGCATGCGGCGCCGCTTCTCCAGGTTGCGGCACGCCAGGGCGATCACCACCGCGTTGTCGCCGCCCAGCAGGATGTCGATCAGAACGATCTGAAAGACCGCCGACCAGCTAAGCGTCTGCAGAAATTCGAGCATGGGGTCTCAGAGAAGTGTGGTGGCGGGAAGGCGGACCGACAGACTGGATGTCCCTGTTCGGATTACGGGTATTTTCGCATAGGAGGAGATCTCTATGGCATCTGAGAGGAGGATCG
>NZ_JBAWTG010000873.1:0-271 GCF_037106235.1 Methylobacterium nigriterrae
CGGGCGGCTATACATGCGTTCTCTGGAACAGCATTCCGCAGGACTGGGACAATCCCGTCGGGTGGGTGGAAACGGCCCTGGACCAGTGCGAGGCAACGCCGTGGCCGTTTGTCGTGCTGCACGATATACAAACCGGGGCCATGCGGCAGCTTGACCGCTTCCTGACGGCGCTTGAGAGGCGCAACAAGACTGTCGTCCAGCAGTTTCCGCCCGACTGCGTCCCCATCGTCGGAGGACGCGCGGTCGTCCCTCTCGATGCGTACGTCGCTTG
>NZ_JBAWTG010000874.1:0-271 GCF_037106235.1 Methylobacterium nigriterrae
GTGCGGCTTGTGGAGAAGGCCAAGGAGGTTCTGGAGGATCTGCGCATCATCGAAGAGGGATTTTCCCTGCTTCGAACGATTTCCCGTGATTTGATCAAGAAGAAATGCTGCAAGCGCTCCTATTTGCGCGGTGCATTCTTAGCCGGCGGTTCGGTGAACAATCCGGAGACATCTTCTTATCACCTGGAAGTGTTCTCGCTCTATCAAGAGCATAATGACTCCATCTGTGAGCTTATGAATGAGTTCGATTTAAACAGCAAAACATTGGAGC
>NZ_JBAWTG010000875.1:0-271 GCF_037106235.1 Methylobacterium nigriterrae
GGTCCTCGCCGCCGTGCTGGCCCTGGTGCTGGCGGTGCCCGTCGCGATGGGGATCGCGCTGTTCATCTCGCACTACGCGCCGCGCCGGCTGTCCCAGGTCCTCGGAGCCCTGGTCGACCTCCTGGCCGCGATCCCCTCGGTCATCTACGGCCTCTGGGGCTTCTTCGTGCTGGCCCCGGTGCTCACGCCGTTCTGGACGTGGCTCAACGAGAACCTCGGCTGGTTCCCCCTGTGGGGCGGCCAGGTCTCGCCGACGGGCCGTTCGATGGCC
>NZ_JBAWTG010000876.1:0-271 GCF_037106235.1 Methylobacterium nigriterrae
CATCGGGCCTCGCAGAGGGCCCAGACAGGATTGGCTCGGGTCTTCGCGATGCGTGCCTGCACGAGCGTCAGGAAGGGGTTGAGGGCGGCCTTCGTGATGGCCCGCGGCTCGGGGTGGCCGTGGCGGCGTGAGCGGGATTTGTGGGTTGAGCATAAGCGCCCATACCGGGTCGTTAGCGCGCCACAACCGGGCGCACGGCATGTACGTGTTGTCATTTATGATCCTGATTGAATGGGTCTAGCGTGGCAGCGGCGGGCCACACACGGTGACC
>NZ_JBAWTG010000877.1:0-270 GCF_037106235.1 Methylobacterium nigriterrae
GAAGGCAGGGCTTGGATCGAGAGCCGCTGGACTGAAGCTGCGGCTGCTGTCGAGGCAACAAGGTCCGGTCCGACCGCCACCGAAGCGGAGGCCGCGCTTGCCGCCTTTCAGGCACGAGAAGGGCGAAGTCCCTTGAGCGTCAAGCAGAGCATCTATTGGCTCTGCGACCATTTCCCCGACCTCATGCACACCGAGATCGCTGGCATCCTCAGCGTCTCACAGCAGCTCGTCAGCCGTGAGATCAAGATACGAGCTGCCTGTCGGAAAGCA
>NZ_JBAWTG010000878.1:0-270 GCF_037106235.1 Methylobacterium nigriterrae
CTGGCCTCGATCGTGGCCGCGATCCTGGTCTTCACCCAGTTCCACCCCGGAAACGCCAGTCCCAAGGCTGGCTGGACGGCTGCCGAGGGGGCCTTCTCGATCGACGGTCCGACGATGCTCTCGTGGTTGCTGATCCTGGTGCTGACCCTGTTCGGCGTGCTCCTGTTCGCCGAGCGGCGACCTGAGGGGGGCGTCACCGCCTTCGCCGGGCAGGCCGCCGCGATCCCCGGCACCGAGGCCGAACGCGAGGCGTCCACGCTGGGCCTGGAG
>NZ_JBAWTG010000879.1:0-270 GCF_037106235.1 Methylobacterium nigriterrae
GTCCGGTGTTCTGGACGGCACCCCACAGGACGTGCGCGGCGGCTTCGTCGAGGTCGGCGTCCTCGGCGACGATGACGCCGTCCTTGCCTCCGAGTTCCAGGAGAACGGGGGTCAGGGTCTGCGCGCACTGGGCGGCCACCGTCTTGCCGGTGGCGACGCTGCCGGTGAAGGCGAGTTTGTCCAGACCGGCCTCGATGAGGGCGCCGCCGGTGGCCCCGTATCCGTTCAGGTTCTGCAGGACGGCAGGCAGGTCCGGAACGGCCCGCTGCC
>NZ_JBAWTG010000880.1:0-270 GCF_037106235.1 Methylobacterium nigriterrae
GGCGCATCCGCGCTGCCTCGCCGGAGCCGTATCGGCACGGCAGCGCACGGGGCCGCCGCGTAGAATTGCCGGATGCCTCGTCCGACTCGCGGTGCCCGCTCCGGCGGAGTCTCCTCACGCGCGGGCTCCCGTGACCGGCACGGCAGGGGCCTGCGTTCTGCGGTGACCGGACCACAGCTTCCGCTGCTGCAGACCCGGGCAGACGTGTTCGATCTGACGGTCGCCTCGACGGCGGAATACCTCAAGGACATGTGGCCGGATGAGCTGGCC
>NZ_JBAWTG010000881.1:0-270 GCF_037106235.1 Methylobacterium nigriterrae
GGGGCGCCCGCAGCAGGTCGAGGCTAACCTGCGAGACCACCGTCGTGAGCCAGGCATCGAGATTTTCGATCTCGTTGACGTCGACGCGCTTCAGGCGCAGCCACGTCTCCTGCACAGCGTCCTCGGCGTCGGAGCCCGATGAGAGCAGCCGGGTGGCGATCGCCAGCAGCCGCGGTCGGGCCTTCTCGAAGCGCCGAACGAGATTTCTTTGATCGGCCATGTCACATCCTCATCGTCTTCATCGTCACCACACCGACGAGGCACACGGCC
>NZ_JBAWTG010000882.1:0-270 GCF_037106235.1 Methylobacterium nigriterrae
CTGACGCGCTACAACCGCTCCAGCTACTACGCGCTGGCGGTGCTGGAGCTGGGCGAGGCCGTGGCTCGGCAGCGGCGTGCCTGAGGGGGCGGCGCGCGCTGCCACCCGCGTGACACGCGAGGGGGTTTTTCCCAAGCTTTGCGGACCCGCGGTCGCGGTACGATGGGCGTCTCAAGAACCATCCGTGCCAAAGGAGACCCCCACCATGCGATCCCTGCGTCGTCTGTCCCGCGCCCTCGTGTGGGGCGCCGCGTTCGTGGCCGCCAGCGT
>NZ_JBAWTG010000883.1:0-270 GCF_037106235.1 Methylobacterium nigriterrae
TCCGGATGGATCGGTTCAACTGCTGGTGCGCGGTGAGGTTGCCGCCATTCCGCTCAAGGGCGTCGTTGATTTGGCCGCCGAGAAGGCGAGGCTCGATAAGGAGCTTGCCAAGGCTGAGGCCGACATCAAGCGCGTCGACGCCAAACTCGGCAACGCAGACTTCGTTGCGCGTGCGCCGGAAGAAGTGATCGACGAGCAGCGCGAGAAGCGGGAAGAGGCCGAAGCGCGGAAGACAAAGATTCTCGAAGCGCTCGAGCGACTCAAGAGTGC
>NZ_JBAWTG010000884.1:0-270 GCF_037106235.1 Methylobacterium nigriterrae
CACCCGCCGCCTGAATGCCGACCGCGAATACACGGCGCGCGACGGCAGCAAGGGCACGCTCCACGGTCGCGCGCTGCTTTTGATCCGCAACGTCGGTCACCTCATGACGAACCCGGCCATCCTGGATCGCGACGGCCGCGAGGTTCCGGAAGGCATCATGGATGCAGCCTTCACGTCGCTCATCGCCATGCACGACCTGAAAGCGCGCCTGAACTCCCGAACAGGTTCCATCTATATCGTCAAGCCCAAGATGCACGGCCCGGACGAAGT
>NZ_JBAWTG010000885.1:0-270 GCF_037106235.1 Methylobacterium nigriterrae
CCATCTCGCTGTCTCCACAGAGAACCCATACGCGGTAAGGCCGATGCTCCAGGCGCTTGCCGAGCATCGCGATGCCGACTCCGATGGGCAGGCCCTGGCCGAGCGAGCCCGTGGCCACGTCGACCCAGGGCAGGACGGGTGTCGGATGTCCCTCCAGGCGAGAGCCGAATCGGCGATAGCTCGTCGTGAGCTCCTCATCACTGACGACGCCAGCAGCCTTGAACATGGAGTACAACAGCGGGGATGCGTGGCCCTTGGAGAAGATCAGGT
>NZ_JBAWTG010000886.1:0-270 GCF_037106235.1 Methylobacterium nigriterrae
GCGACCACGAAGGCCGTTCCGGCGGTAAAGACGAACAAACGGATGGCCTCGAGCGTCTCGATCGCGGTATCAGGCAGGCAGCGATCGAGGTCGTCGACGAGGACGACGAGCTGCTTGATCCCGGCATCCTTCAGTAGTTTGTCAAACGCCTTGCGGAACTCAGTGATCTCCTCAGGGACATTCTTTGCCTCGGCGGGCTTGATGACAGATTTCACGCCCTCGATCGCTGCGGAAATGTTTTCCTTCGTCGCAAGTTTGGCGGGATCGGCG
>NZ_JBAWTG010000887.1:0-270 GCF_037106235.1 Methylobacterium nigriterrae
TTGAAGGCCGTGTTGACGAGGCCGATATGGGAAAAGGCCTGCGGGAAATTGCCGAGAAGCCGTTTGGAGATCGTATCGTATTCCTCCGCCAGAAGGCCGAGGTCGTTGCGGAGCGCAAGCAGGTTCTCGAAGAGTTCCGCCGCCTCGTCGAGCCTGCCGACCAGCACATAAGCATCGGCCAGCCAGAAGGAGCAGGCGAGGAAGGCGCCTTCGCGCCCGCCGACGCCGTCGTCGACGTTTTCGGTGGAATAGCGCAGGACCAGGCCGTTC
>NZ_JBAWTG010000888.1:0-269 GCF_037106235.1 Methylobacterium nigriterrae
AGGCGGCTGGGTCCTGCTCATGATGGCGAGGGCGTGCCGAGAGCTTGGCAAAGCCCATTCGCTTAACCGTGCGGCCGAGGGTGCTCTCGTCCAGGCTGATCCCGAAGCTGGCATAGACCCAGGCGGCCAGATCCTTCAGCCGCCAGCGCACCACGCCATGCCGCTCTGGGTCCGGCCCTTCCTCAATCACCTGCGCCAGCGCTTGCCGCTGGGCGGCATTCAGCTTCGGCTTCTGGCCCGGCGCCTTGCGGTCGATCAGCCCGGCTGGT
>NZ_JBAWTG010000889.1:0-269 GCF_037106235.1 Methylobacterium nigriterrae
CGAGGCGTCGTTCAAGAACGGCGTGCTCAGCGTGAGCCTGCCCCGCTCGGCCAAGGCGCCGGAGCACGGGCGGCGCATCGCGATCAACGGCGCCAAGGCGCAGGACACCGCGCATTAATCGCGCACGCACCACGCGGCGCGTGCGCTGAACGACGGAACGCATGACACGAAACGCATGACATGGCGGCCGGCGCGGACATAGGTCGCGTCGGCCGCTCAGCCTTTGCTCAACGAGAGGAGGGTCTCATGCAGAGGATCGAGACAACCAT
>NZ_JBAWTG010000890.1:0-269 GCF_037106235.1 Methylobacterium nigriterrae
GAACCGCATCCAGCACCGCGGCGGAGACCCAGGTGCCGAGCGGCACCTGAACGGCCAGCGGATGCACCGGATGACCCAGTGGAACCCCGTGCAGGATGTCGCGCAACCACCGTGGACGCAGTGCGGCACCCACGATTCTACGGGCCCGTTTCGCGAGCGGATCCAGCAGCGTGGCGTTCTCCAGGCGGTCAACTACCCGCACCAACGGTATTCGCTTCATGACCCCTCCCCATCGCGGTTTGTGCGAGCTTAGTGACCGAACTTGACAG
>NZ_JBAWTG010000891.1:0-269 GCF_037106235.1 Methylobacterium nigriterrae
TGTTCCCGCACCAAAACCGCATGCGCACCATGACCGGCCTGCTCGGCTTCTACCAACGCTCCGGTTTGCAGAAGGTCGCGCGCTCCATCGGCGTGATGAACCTGTTCCCGGATACGCTGGTGACCATGGAGCGTGTGCTGCCGCAGGTGCCGATGGTGAAGGAAATGAAAAACCGGCCGGAGTTCCTGCCTTCCATCGCGCCATTGCAGAAGCGTGTGGCATTCTTCACAGGCTGTCTCATGGACACCATGTTCCTGGAAACAAATAAC
>NZ_JBAWTG010000892.1:0-269 GCF_037106235.1 Methylobacterium nigriterrae
CGGCGGCAAGCGGAAGCGGACTCATACACGGTTATGCCGACGGGACCTTTTTGCCGAATGGCTTGATCTCCAGACAGGAGGCGATGGTTATTTTCGCAAGAGCGTTAAAGTTCGCTGAGGTTTCCCCAATGGTAGAGGCCATGGATTCGGAGGCTGTGCTGGCTGCTTTCCAAGACCGTGCCGAATTGGCTAGTTGGGCCAAGGCGGCTGCAGCCGAAGTGGTTCACAGCGGACTCATGAGCGGTTACGATGCCAAGCTGAGACCGCGG
>NZ_JBAWTG010000893.1:0-269 GCF_037106235.1 Methylobacterium nigriterrae
GTTGACCTGGTGCAGGCGCTGCGCCCGGTGCCGCTGGCGTTGCACCGGATGCGGGTGCGGCTGCCGGCGGAGCCACTTGCGGACGGGCTCCAGGCTGCGCTGTTGGGTGGCCCGGAGCAGGCGTAGGTGTTGTGCCCGGTGTTGGCGCGGCGGTCGGAGCCGTCGTCGGACGGCCATTGTGTCCGGGCTCGGGCACGCGTTGCGGCGTGACATCGCGAACGCCGGGTGCGACGGGCGCAGCATTCGGGGCCTGCTGCCGTTGAAGCTGC
>NZ_JBAWTG010000894.1:0-269 GCF_037106235.1 Methylobacterium nigriterrae
GTAGCGGCGCCGCCTTTTTACTATCGTGGAAGTTCGATACCTAAAAAGGGAGGCAATATGTCAACCGCCACACAGGCGCCACCGCAGCGCAAACAGTGGGATACGCGCCGCACCGAGAAGCGGCGCCGGCTGGACGCCGTGCGCCAGTTTGCGAATGGGCCCGTGCTGCAGCAGGCCGATATGGTGGCCGTGCTCGAAGCGCTGCTGGCGCCCGGTGACCGAGTAGTGCTGGAAGGCAATAACCAGAAGCAGGCAGACTTTTTGGCGCG
>NZ_JBAWTG010000895.1:0-269 GCF_037106235.1 Methylobacterium nigriterrae
TCCTCGGGCAACTCCGTCCACGGGGTCGACAGCGAGAAGTCGAGGTCGCTCGCGAGGCCCTCGAGCAGTCGCTGGAAGTAGTTGAACAGCCCCATGCCCGACTGGGTCCAGGGCAGGATCACGCCGTCGGCCAGGCTCAGTGCGGGGTCGCCGAGGAGCAGTTCGGAGTCCACGGACATCCGTGTACCGAGTCCGGAGCACTCCGGGCAGGCTCCGAACGGCGCGTTGAAGGAGAAGGTGCGGGGCTCGATCTCGGTCAGCTGCACCGG
>NZ_JBAWTG010000896.1:0-269 GCF_037106235.1 Methylobacterium nigriterrae
GCCGTTGATGCCGCCCTGCGCACAAACAGAGTGTGAACGCTTAACCGGAACAAGTGAGAACAAGTCGACCTTAACTCCCGCTTCTGCTGCCTTAATTGTCGCCATCAAGCCGGCCAAGCCGCCGCCGACTACAATAAGTTTCCCTTTCATGCTCTCCACCCCTTACATATTTGCTAGCTGAGGATCAATGAATGCGAACAGTGCGCGAACCCCCACAATAGATAATGCGAAGAAAATTGCCATTGTTACATATGTGGATACACGCTGTG
>NZ_JBAWTG010000897.1:0-268 GCF_037106235.1 Methylobacterium nigriterrae
CAGCACGCCGCCATTCCGATCCTGAATGTCGGCGGGATGGACGAGCGCGTGCATCAGCAGGCCCTGCGTGTCGACCAGGATGTGACGCTTCTTGCCCCTGATCTTCTTGCCCGCATCATAGCCGGGCGGGTCGATCGAGCGCCCCCCTTTTCCGCGCCCTTCACGCTCTGGCTGTCGATGATGGCTGCCGTCGGGCTGACCTCCCGACCCACCCGCTCCCGGCAGGCGACGTAGAGCGTGTGATGGATCCGCTCCAGCGTGCCGTCAT
>NZ_JBAWTG010000898.1:0-268 GCF_037106235.1 Methylobacterium nigriterrae
GGGGTTTTCCATTGCGGGGGCGCCCCGCCGCCCGAGGTCGTGAAAGCGGCGGGGCTTGTCGCGGCGCTGGCGACCGAGCCGTGTCGTGGCGGCTCACAGACAGGGTCGGCCGACACGGTTAAGCAGCTCTGAAGGCCGACCGGTCGGGCCGCCTTGGTGCGGTTTGCTGCGCCTAGAGCGGGGCTCGTCCGATCGGAAGCTGTGCTGGGCGGCTGAGGGTTGATGGGGCAAGGAGGAGGCCATGCCGACAACCTTGTCCGTCGATCTG
>NZ_JBAWTG010000899.1:0-268 GCF_037106235.1 Methylobacterium nigriterrae
GGATCGCCGCGGCCTCGCGGCGGGCGCCACCGCGGCGGGCTTCGGGGCGGGCGCGGCGCTGACCGTCGTGCCGATCGCCAAGATGATCGCCACCAGCGGCTACGAGAGCGCCTTCCTGACCTTCGGGCTGATCCAGGGCGGCGTCGTCTTCGCGCTCTCGTTCCTGCTGCGCAAGCCGAGCGTCAGCGTTCCGGTCCAGCGCAAGCGCCTGCGCCTGCCCCAGGCGAAGGTCGACCGCACGCCGCGCGAGGCCGTGCGCACGCCGGTC
>NZ_JBAWTG010000900.1:0-268 GCF_037106235.1 Methylobacterium nigriterrae
GTGGATTGGTTCAATTATCGCCGGCTGCTCGAACCGATCGGCAACGTCCCTCCCGCCGAGGCGGAAGCCCACTATTATGCCCAGGCCGAGGTCCAAGCCTTGGCCGCCTGACCCAAACCAAATGGCCTCCGGAAAACCCGGAGCGGTTCACACGCCGCGCTCCTGAACGAGGCTGAGGAGCCGCTCCCAGACGCCGGCACGTGCCCACCGGATGAAGACCTGAGCGGCACGCCACCAGGGTCCGAGTTCAGCTGGCACGGCGCGCCAC
>NZ_JBAWTG010000901.1:0-268 GCF_037106235.1 Methylobacterium nigriterrae
GCTGGTTCGGGTGCTTGCGCGCGTGCGCGGCGGAGGATCGGCCTTCCCCGGGTATGTGACGACGAAGCTCGCGCCTCGGTTCCTCGAAGACGTGACGGCACAGTTCGCCCACGGCATCGTGTACGTGCTCGGGTCCAACGGCAAGTCCACGACGACGCACATGCTCACCGAGGTGTTGCGGGCTCACGGACTTCGCGTGTTCACGAATCCCTCCGGGGCAAACCTTCCCCAGGGGATCGCATCGTCGATTCTGGGGGAGTCGTCCCTG
>NZ_JBAWTG010000902.1:0-268 GCF_037106235.1 Methylobacterium nigriterrae
GGCATCGACGCGATGGTGCACGCGCGCGAGGCCTAGACGAGCCGGCACCGCAAGAATCCGCTCTCGGACGCGCTGGCCCGCGAGGCGCTGGCGCTCCTCTGGCGCCACATCCGCCCGGCCTGCCGCGACGGCCGCGACCGGGCGGCCCGCGAGGGCATGCTGCTCGGCGCGATGCTCGCCGGCACGGCCTTCGCCACCGCGCCGGTGGCGGCGGTGCACGCGCTCGCCTACCCGGTCGGGGCGCGCTTCCACGTGCCGCATGGGCTCT
>NZ_JBAWTG010000903.1:0-268 GCF_037106235.1 Methylobacterium nigriterrae
CCCTGACCTGTGGCTCGCCGCCGTGGACGCCGACGCCTGGCGGTTCTACTACTGGCCGGGATTCCTCAACACCATGCGGGCGGCCGCCGTCAGCATCGTCGGCGCGTTCGCCTTCGGCCTGCTCTTCGGCGTGGGCCGGCTCTCCACGCTGCTGCCGGTGCGCGTGGTGTGCGGCGCCGTCGTGGAGTTCTTCCGCGCCGTGCCCGTGCTGCTCATGATGGTGTTCTTCTGGTTGTTGCTCGCCAACGCCGGCGCCGACTCGCCTTCC
>NZ_JBAWTG010000904.1:0-268 GCF_037106235.1 Methylobacterium nigriterrae
CGCGTCGGTCACGGGGGCCGGCAGCGAGCGGCCGATCATGTCGAGGGGCGCGCCGGCGGCCGCCGAGAGGCGCGCGGCGATGCCCGGCTGCTCCAGGGCGCGGACGGCCCGCCGGAGAGCGGCCAGGTCCTCGTCGCTGAGCGCGCGCGCCTCGGCGCCGGTGGGTGCCGGCAGGGTCTCGCCGGCGAGGGTGAGGTCGCTCACGTCTGAGGTCCCTTGCTGGTTCTCGCGCCGGTCCGCCGCGTGCCGGGGCGATCGGTCAAGGCAA
>NZ_JBAWTG010000905.1:0-268 GCF_037106235.1 Methylobacterium nigriterrae
GGCCCGCACGGCCGATCTCAAGCCCGCGATGGTGATCCACGACGAGACCGGAAAGCCGCTGAAGCTGACGCGCGGCTCCGAGGCCCGCTACTTCCTGCCCGTCGACGCCATCATCGGCTTCGATCCGGGCGCGAAGGTCAAGGCCGGCGACATTCTGGCCCGCGTCTCGACGGACTCGGCCAAGACCCGCGACATCGCCGGCGGTCTGCCGCGGGTGGGGGAGCTGTTCGAGGCGCGTCGTCCGAAGGACGCGGCGATCATCGCCGAG
>NZ_JBAWTG010000906.1:0-268 GCF_037106235.1 Methylobacterium nigriterrae
GCCGTAAATGCGCAACTGCGTGGCAGGCGATTGCGGCCAGCGCACGATCTGCTCGCCGAACGCAGTCTGGAACACCTCCGGATAGTCACGCAGTTGAACCATGAGGCCGCTGGCCGGTACGGCATCGCCCTCGGCGGGAGCAGCAAGCAATTCGTCGAAGGCGCGCAACAGGCCGGCGCCATCGGCTTCTTCGAAGGCCCATATCTTGTCTTTGTCGTCGCGAGATAGCGCCATCAGCATCTGGCGGTGGCGCGCCGCGAGGTCGGAG
>NZ_JBAWTG010000907.1:0-268 GCF_037106235.1 Methylobacterium nigriterrae
CTGAAGGGATGAATCCAGTGAACGCGCTTTGCCGCTTCCTCAGCCCAGAAGGCTGTCGGGTCCTTGATCGAGCGTGCATACATCTCGCGATATTTGGCGTCATCGATATAGGCGCGCTTCGCCCATTCCGCGGACACGTCATAAGTTTTATCGGACATGATTTCCTCCCAACGCCGGGCGCGTGAACGCCCACAATCCATCAACTTCTATTTCGCTCTATTATGCTGTCACCGGGTCAAGCGACAAGGCGCCAAATATAGCACTTTGG
>NZ_JBAWTG010000908.1:0-268 GCF_037106235.1 Methylobacterium nigriterrae
TGACCGCAATTACCGGGTGCTTCACGTCAACCTTGCGGATACGCGATATCTCTACCCTCAGATTTTCCACCGCAGCAGCCAACAGCTTGCTCCCAAGTGACTGACGGATTCACAGCCTTACGGGCCATCTTCCGTTAATAATTCAGAGAGAGTGACAAACCCTATGTTTGAAGCGTCTGCCCCTTGCCCTTTCAGCAAGGGCGCAAGATCGCTACCCACGATTTTATGACCGGAGCGGAAACGCAAGCGGCCGAAGCGGTGAACCGGT
>NZ_JBAWTG010000909.1:0-268 GCF_037106235.1 Methylobacterium nigriterrae
CTGGAACGGATAAGCCACAAGCTTTTTGTTCTCCTCCAGCAGCATAGGAATAACATCCTTGCCGAAGTCATTGCTGGACTCTGGATTCCGCGCATCCATCTCCAGGAATTCCTTAAGGATGGACCATTTGAAGATGTAAATTCCCATGGATGCAAGATTGCTTTTTGGGAATTGCGGCTTCTCATCAAATTCCACAATATCCATATCCTCATTTGTATTCATAATGCCAAAGCGGCTTGCTTCCTCCCATGGCACCTCAATGACAGAG
>NZ_JBAWTG010000910.1:0-268 GCF_037106235.1 Methylobacterium nigriterrae
GGTCAGAAGCCGGTGGTCACTCACACCCGGAAGGCTATCGCGGGTTTCAAGATCCGCGAGAACTCTCCGATCGGCTGCATGGTCACGCTGCGCGGCGCCCGCATGTATGAATTCCTGGACCGTCTGGTCTCGGTGGCGCTGCCGCGTGTACGCGACTTCCGTGGCGTGTCCGGACGGGCATTCGACGGCCGTGGCAACTACAACATCGGTTTGAAGGAAATGATCATTTTCCCGGAAATCGAATCCGACAAGATCGATGCGATCCGCG
>NZ_JBAWTG010000911.1:0-267 GCF_037106235.1 Methylobacterium nigriterrae
TGATGATGAGCCGCTCGCTCGGCTTCCACGACCTCGACGGGCCGGACCTCGGGCGCCTGTTCGAGGCGACAGCGCCGGCCACACGGCGGGCGACCGCTGCCTGATCGCCGTGGCGGCGGCGATCCAGGCGGCCATGCCGCCGGGGGCTTTCGCCGGCCGCTACGGCGGCGAGGAGTTCATCGCTATCCTGCCCGCGGGCCGTTCCCGGGGAAGGGATCGCTCTCTCCGCGGCCTCCGAACGTTTCCGTCTGTGTCCGCGGAGACACG
>NZ_JBAWTG010000912.1:0-267 GCF_037106235.1 Methylobacterium nigriterrae
TCGGGGGTTGCCTGGATGTTGACGCCCAGGACCTCCAGGACGTCGGCGCTGCCGGACGAGGATGAAGCGCTGCGGCCGCCGTGTTTGGCGATCTTCACGCCTCCCGCGGCAGCCACGAACATCGCTGCGGTCGAAATATTGAAGGTGTGCGATCCGTCGCCGCCCGTGCCGCACATGTCCAGCAGGTCTTGGGGGTAGGGGGTGGTGACGCCCAGCGCGAACTCCCTCATGACCTGGGCTGCGGCGGTGATCTCGCCCACGGTTTCC
>NZ_JBAWTG010000913.1:0-267 GCF_037106235.1 Methylobacterium nigriterrae
CGATTGGCCGCTGGCGCGGATGGCCGATGCGGCGCAGTTGCGGATCGACGACATCCGCGCGGTGGGCGACGACTGGCTGGTCACCGCGCGGCCCCATCCGCGGGACGCCTGAACTTCGCTGCGCGGCGACGCGGCGGACGATGCACAAGCGGCGCAACTGTGGTAAAACGCCACACGGCCATCTTGGTGGCCGTAACGTTCTCAGGGCGGGGTGAAAGTCCCCACCGGCGGTAATGGCGCGCAAGGTGCCTAGCCCGCGAGCGCTTG
>NZ_JBAWTG010000914.1:0-267 GCF_037106235.1 Methylobacterium nigriterrae
TTCTGCCAGCGGCAGATCTGACCGTCGCGCTGCTCGAATGACGTTGACTCGGGTGGCACCGCGGTACGCGACGGCAAGGTCAACGACGGCAGGGTAAACAACGGCGGAGTCGGGTCGAGCGGATATGGCCACGCGCAGGAGGGGTCGCGCTTTCGCTCACAATTTGAACATCCGATGCGTGTCACTATCCCGTGTTACACTTGTGTGTATGGCTGAGACCTTGACGATTCGACTGGATCCTGCCGATCGAGCGATGCTCGAAGAGGC
>NZ_JBAWTG010000915.1:0-267 GCF_037106235.1 Methylobacterium nigriterrae
GGGCGTCATCATCCGGGGCGGTACTCCCCACTTCGACTTCGTCTCCAACGCCGCGACGGACGGACTGGTGCGCGTCGCACTGGACACCGGCAAACCCGTGGGCTTCGGCGTGCTCACCCTCGACGACGAGCAGCAGGGACTGGACCGTGCCGGCCTGCCCGGCTCGAAGGAAGACAAGGGCGCGGAGGCCGCCGAGGCCGCACTCGCGACGGCGCGCATCCTGCAGGGCCTGTCGAACTGACCTCCTGTCCGTAGCGTCGCGGCGGG
>NZ_JBAWTG010000916.1:0-267 GCF_037106235.1 Methylobacterium nigriterrae
GCCCCCGCCACTACTGCTCCGGTCGTCCCGACTGGTGCCGAGAATCTATTGAGCACTGCCTTCCCGACCCTCTCCGATGCCCAGCGCCGTCAGGTGTTGGCCGCCACCGAAATCGATGCTGGGTATGCCCTCGACTCGTCCTCGGGTGGATGGCAGCGCATCAATCTGGCCGCAGCCATGAGCGCCAAAGTGACCGTTGGCAAGGCCGGTCACGTCGTCAAGATCGAGACCGGAAACATCAAACCTGAGGTCGTCTCAGCTCCCCAG
>NZ_JBAWTG010000917.1:0-267 GCF_037106235.1 Methylobacterium nigriterrae
TCGTGATCAAGCGCACGCGCATCGGCTTGGTCGTCCAGGCGGCACTCAGCCATCCGGGCATGGTGTCGATGCTCGGCCACAATGTCGATCGCGTCTTCATGCTGGTCTTCGGCGTCGGCGTGGCGCTCGCGGCGGTGGCCGGGGTTATCGCCGGCCCGGCCCTCGTGACGCAGTCGAACATGGCTGGCCTGCTCGGCCCCATCCTTTTCGTGGTGGTGGTGGTCGGCGGCCTCGGCTCGCTCGGCGGCGCCTTCGTCGCCTCGCTCC
>NZ_JBAWTG010000918.1:0-267 GCF_037106235.1 Methylobacterium nigriterrae
GCGACGATCAGGCGCTCGCGAAATGGAGTAGCGCCCCCGGCAAAAGCGGGAGTCCGTCTTGAGCTGGCTGGCGATCGGTTTCGGTGCCGCGCTGGGCGCGTGGTTGCGCTGGGGATTCGGGCTGTGGCTCAACACGTTGCACAGCCATTTTCCTATCGGAACAGTGGCCGCTAACCTGGTCGGTGGTTATCTGATCGGCATCGCGGTTGCCTTCTTCGGTAGCCATTCCGGCCTGTCGCCGGAGTGGCGCCTGTTCGTAATCACCGG
>NZ_JBAWTG010000919.1:0-266 GCF_037106235.1 Methylobacterium nigriterrae
GTCAGGCGGTGCTTGCTCCAGACGACCAGGTCGCTCGCCCGTAACGCCTGCAGCACGCGGTTGATGTGGACCTGCGAAATGCCGAGCGCGTCCGCCAGATCCGTCTGCGAGAGCGCCAGCTCGAAGCTGTTCGCGTCAGCAAGACCCACCACCTGCAGGCAGACCAGAAGCTCGCAGAAGTGGTGGGCCAAGCGCCTGTCCGCTGGTCGGCTGTCGTTCACCAGCCATTCCCGCGCCCGGCTCAGTTCCATCAGGGTGAGCCAGCG
>NZ_JBAWTG010000920.1:0-266 GCF_037106235.1 Methylobacterium nigriterrae
CGCCTCCACTCAGCCCTCGGGTACCGTACGCCTGAGCAGGCCGAGCAGCGCTGGGCAACGTAACCTCCGTGTCCACAAAAACGGGGGAGGATCAGACCTCGCCGCCAGGACAGCGCAAGCCGTCCCTCGCGCGTCAGGCAGAATTTGTCGCTTGTGAACAGGCCATCAGAGGGTCTTCTTCGGTCCGTAGACCTCGCGCGGTGCGTCGGTCCAGCGGCCACCGCTTTTCAGCACGTGGACGATGCCGCTGATGATACGTCGATCAT
>NZ_JBAWTG010000921.1:0-266 GCF_037106235.1 Methylobacterium nigriterrae
GGCTCGCGCCGTTCCTGCTAGCACTCGCAGTGGCAGAGTGCTAAAAACCTGCGCGGCGGCCGGCAAAGCTCCCATGCGGCTTTCCAGATAGCCGCCCGTCGGGTGGCTCCTGCGGGCGCCCGACAGCTTTTCGACACGTCAATCTCGCGCTGGAGACATCTTATGACGTTCCGTCCGCTGCACGACCGTGTCGTCGTCCGCCGCATCGAGGGCGAGGAGAAGACCAAGGGCGGCATCATCATCCCCGACACCGCCAAGGAGAAGCC
>NZ_JBAWTG010000922.1:0-266 GCF_037106235.1 Methylobacterium nigriterrae
CCCGCGCCCTCGTGTCCGGGCTCGACCTCGGCGAGGCCGGGCGCGAGGTGCCCGGGATCCTGGCGGCGCTCTACGGGGTGAGCGGCACGATCGACGCGGCGCTGCTCGAGATCAACCCGCTGGCGCTGCTCGCCGACGGCCGCGTCGTGGCGCTCGATTGCAAGCTGACCCTCGACGATGCCGCCGCCTTCCGCCAGCCCGACCTCGCCCCCGCGGCCGCGGCCGAGCCGATGACCGAACTCGAGCGCGAGGGGCTGGCGCAGGGG
>NZ_JBAWTG010000923.1:0-266 GCF_037106235.1 Methylobacterium nigriterrae
CCTGTCCGCCGCCGAGGTCCAGCTCGTCGGCGAGGTTGCGCGCGAGTCCGTCCTCTCCCGCGCGCTGCGCCCGGCGCTGGACGTCTACGACGTCGTGCTCATCGACTGCCAGCCCTCCCTGGGGCTGCTCACCGTCAACGCGCTGACCGCCGCCGACGGCGTCCTCATCCCGCTGGAGTGCGAGTTCTTCGCCCTGCGGGGCGTCGCGCTGCTCGTGGAGACGATCGACAAGGTGCGCGACCGGCTCAACCCGGACCTCGCCGTGG
>NZ_JBAWTG010000924.1:0-266 GCF_037106235.1 Methylobacterium nigriterrae
GTCGAGACGGAAGGTGGCCCCGTAATCGGCAGGCTTGCGGCCATGGATCGCGGTGACGGCATCAGCGAGATCGCATATCTCGTGGTCAGGGGCCGACATGGGGAGGGGGTCGCAAAAGAGGCGCTGGCCGCGCTGATCGACCATCTGTTCCGCACCGAAAAACGTCGCCGCATCTATGCCGATGTCGATCCGGACAATGCCGCCTCCAACCGAATCGTCGAAAAGCTCGGCTTCACGCTGGAGGGGCGGCTGCGTCAGGCCTGGAC
>NZ_JBAWTG010000925.1:0-266 GCF_037106235.1 Methylobacterium nigriterrae
GGCGCGCGTTGGATATCATCGCCACCATGGTCGCGGCCGGGTTGACGTTGCTCTTTTCGACAAAGCCTGGGGCGATCTTCACGGCGGGATCGGGCTGTGCTGGCTGACCGCCCGCCAATCGAAACAGCCCATCATCGCCGCGCTGCAACTGCTCCGGCGGCGGGTTCACCAGCTTGAACTGCGCAAGCATCTGGATGTCGCGGGGGTTGTCACCCGCACCCAGCGCGCTGATCTGGCCATCCGAGGCAAAGGTCACCGATCCGCGC
>NZ_JBAWTG010000926.1:0-266 GCF_037106235.1 Methylobacterium nigriterrae
GCTGGCCAGAAGAAGGGCCAGGACGGCGAGCACCAGTACCTGCATCGTGGCATCGCGGCCCGCGGGACGTCACGGTGCCGGCCTTGAAGTCGATCGCGGCCGAGGTGAGGCGCGCCTCCTCGCCCTTGTCGGTCCAGAGGCGGATGTCGCGATCGAGGTTGAGCGATTCGCGGGACGAGTCGAACAGGCCGGCGGCGGCCTCGATCCTGGCCGAGCCCGCTGCATCGAATTGGCGGAGCGTCAGAGTTTCACGTTGCCGGTTGATG
>NZ_JBAWTG010000927.1:0-266 GCF_037106235.1 Methylobacterium nigriterrae
GGTCAGCCGAGCGGAGGCACTAGC
Organism: Methylobacterium nigriterrae; assembly: GCF_037106235.1. Taxonomy (NCBI): domain Bacteria; kingdom Pseudomonadati; phylum Pseudomonadota; class Alphaproteobacteria; order Hyphomicrobiales; family Methylobacteriaceae; genus Methylobacterium; species Methylobacterium nigriterrae. The sequence continues at coordinate 25 of NZ_JBAWTG010000927.1, forward strand.
GCCAACCCCAGAGTCGCCGCAGCGACCGTGAGCGGGGCGGCGATCAGCCCCAAAAGAACATACCTGCGCCAGGAAAGGCCGACGTCGAGCGCCTTCAGCCGCTCGTGCCAGAGCAGGGTCGCGAGCGACGCCCACGGGGTGATCAGTGGGCCGGCATTGACACCGATCAGCAGCGCGGCGATCCGCAGCGGATTGCCCGCGACCGGCTCAAGCGCACGATACGCGGGGAGAGTGTTGACGAG
>NZ_JBAWTG010000928.1:0-266 GCF_037106235.1 Methylobacterium nigriterrae
CGCGACCCCTTGCGCCGACAGGAAGCCCTCGTCGGTGCGGGCGATGACATCGACGATCGCGTTGCCGAGGCCGAGGAGATCGCGGGGTGCGCTCATGCAGGGATCCCGTTCCGGCGCGCGAGGGCGCCCCGGCGGCTCTCGCATCGGCGGGGCCGGGGGTCAAGCCGAGGGGCGGGCCCGAAGCGCGGCCGCGAGGGCGGGCGCATCCCCCGCGTGCGGGCCGGCCGGCGCCCAGGGCAGCGAGGAAATTCACGCCGCGACCAGCA
>NZ_JBAWTG010000929.1:0-266 GCF_037106235.1 Methylobacterium nigriterrae
GATCGAAACTCAGCGTGGCTCGATCACGATCCGGGATCGCGCAAGGCTGCGGGATCTGGCGGGCGCCTCCTACGGCGGGCCAGAGGCGGAGTCCGAGCGGCTCCTTGGGGACCAGCACAAGCCAGTCGAAGCTCCATAACGCCCAATCTGCGCAGGCCGCGGGCCCTTCGCTGGCATCGTGCCGACCGCGCGGCGGCTCCGGGGCTGAGCCGGCCGTGCTACACGCATTGCAGGCCGCCTCGTCAGGACGGGGCGGCCTCGCCCTC
>NZ_JBAWTG010000930.1:0-266 GCF_037106235.1 Methylobacterium nigriterrae
GTTTGTGCCCGGGTAGTTGCCAGTGCCAATCTCCACAGCTTCCACACCCATGCTTTGCAGCTTATCCAGCATGGCTTCAAACGGCAGGCTTTGATACAAGACTGTAAATACACCAAGCTTCATGCAAATTCCTCCTCGGCTACCTTCACCCAGCGCTGCTCGGCATGGCTGCGCAGAATGGCATCCGTAATGCACATGGAAATATGCCCGTCTGCGAATGTGGCGAAGCTTGCCTGATCCTGCTGCGGATCCTTGCCAGCGCGAAT
>NZ_JBAWTG010000931.1:0-266 GCF_037106235.1 Methylobacterium nigriterrae
GGGCCAGGGTCGACAGGGTCGAGGACAGGTTCCTACGCCACTTCTTCAATGAGGCCAGCTCGAGGGCTTCGTTGACGCCGAGCACGACGACGATCGCGTCATAGCGCCAGAGCGGCAAGGCCTGCAACTCGCGCAGGGCATTTTTCAGGCGCTTGTCGGGACTCGCGACAACGTCGACGTCGGTGCCTCTGCCGGTCAGTGATGTGAGCGCCCTGGCAAGGAATCCAGGAAGAGCGAGTCCGTGCGTGGTGACGCCCCAGCCGACG
>NZ_JBAWTG010000932.1:0-266 GCF_037106235.1 Methylobacterium nigriterrae
CGAGCACAGCGACGATGAACGCCCCGAGCAGCGGCGCGAGCGCCTGGGGAACCGCGGTGGCGATGTTCATGATGCCGAGATCCTTTCCGCGGTTCTGGGCGGCGGGGAGCACCTGGGTCGCAAGCGCCTGGTCGACCGAGAGGAAGCATCCGTAGCCGAGCCCGAGCAGCCCGGCTGCGACCATGGCGACGCCAAGGTCGGGCACGAGGGCAAGCAGCAACGCCGCGACCGCCTGCAGCGCGGACGCCGTGAAGACGAACATCTTG
>NZ_JBAWTG010000933.1:0-265 GCF_037106235.1 Methylobacterium nigriterrae
GGCCAGAACCCCTGTTGGCGCCGCGCGATATCCGCCATTGGCGACAGTGGTATAGGCCGCCGTCATGCTCATTACGCTGGTCGAGAACGAGCCCAGGACAAACCCGGCATCCGGATCGGGGCCAGGCTCGATCCCGAGACGTCGGCTCACCTCCGCCACGCGCTTGACCCCAAGCTCCTGGGTGAGCCGAACGGCAGCGGCATTGCGCGATGCCGCAAACGCTTCCATGAGCGTCGTCTCGCCCCTGTAGCCGAGCTGGCCATTC
>NZ_JBAWTG010000934.1:0-265 GCF_037106235.1 Methylobacterium nigriterrae
GCGGGCGCAGGCCGAGCGCCTCGCCGAGGCCGGCCTGACCTCCTACAACCACAACCTCGATACCGGTCCCGACTTCTACGGCGACATCATCTCGACGCGCACCTACGAGGATCGCCTGGCGACGCTCGCCAACGTGCGCGAGGCCGGGATCGGCGTCTGCTGCGGTGGCATCGTCGGCATGGGCGAGGGCGTGAAGGACCGCGCCGCGATGCTGCAGGTGCTCGCCAACCACGCGCCTCATCCGGAGAGCGTGCCGATCAACGCC
>NZ_JBAWTG010000935.1:0-265 GCF_037106235.1 Methylobacterium nigriterrae
GATGCTCTCGGCCGAGCCGCTGCTCGGCCCTGACCGGATCGGCACCGATGGCGCTGGTCCCTATCCGCCAGCCCTCGCCGAGAGCCGCAAGGAGGGCCTTGCTACCCCACGCGCCGATCCACTACGTCACCAAGCACCTGCAGCAAGGGATCGAGAGCGATCACTTTGAACCGCTCCAGGTTTCCCGGAGGCTGATTGGCTTGGATCAGGCGGCCAAGGCTTGCACCTCGGCTTGGGTATAGTAGCGCGCTTCCGCCTCGGCGGG
>NZ_JBAWTG010000936.1:0-265 GCF_037106235.1 Methylobacterium nigriterrae
GCAGGCCGCCCAGAACACCAAGCAGATCGTGCAGAGAAACGTCGAGACGGCCTCGCACCAGGTGCGTGAGGCTACCGAGCGTTTCACCAAGACGCTGGGCTTCACCGGGGAAGACAGCGAGCGGCTGGCCCGCCAGTCCAAGCAGAACATGGAAGCGGTCGCGCGTTGCGGCACGGTTCTGACCCAAGCCTTCCAGGATGCCTCGCGCCATTGGTTCGAGCTTGGTCAGCGGCAGTGGCAGCGCAACCTCGACGGGGTGAACAAA
>NZ_JBAWTG010000937.1:0-265 GCF_037106235.1 Methylobacterium nigriterrae
TCTCCGTTCTGGTCTTCGGAGTGGCCGCGGCGGTCATCAACGAGATCTCCCGCACCGCACGGCATCGTCTCGACAAGGTGCGTCGCCTCGCAGAGCAGGGAAGGGTCATGCTCGCCGAGAGCGTGCAGCACGCGATCGAGCTCAAGCAGAGCGAAGCGAAGGTGCGTACCGCAGAGCGGATGTTCCGCGAGATCTGGGTCTCCGTGACAGAGCAGGCGATCATCGGCACCGACCTCACCGGCCTCGTGGACGCCTTCAATCCCGG
>NZ_JBAWTG010000938.1:0-265 GCF_037106235.1 Methylobacterium nigriterrae
GGCTTGCGAATTGCGTGAATTTTTAATCAATATCATAAAAAATAGACTGTCCGGGATGGACAGCCCATTTCATCATTCGTCTTCCGCTGTATGAACAGTGTTTACCTGCCCAATGGCGAACATCTCATTGAGGAGCGGCTCCGACATATAATGCGCCTGCCAGAAGCGTTCCTCTTCGGCTGCTGTCATACTGGTCGGGATTTCACTGCGCCGGTACACCGGCTTCATTCTGTTCTCATTCACGGACAGTTCACCTCCGTACATC
>NZ_JBAWTG010000939.1:0-265 GCF_037106235.1 Methylobacterium nigriterrae
GGCGAAGAAGGCGGACGGCCTGCTGCCGCTGAGCGTGATTTTTATCCTCCTTCCCGGCGGGTATCTCGTCTCCCAAGGCTGGACATGGTCCGCGGCATGGGTGGCCATTTCTCTCACCACACTTGTTCTGATGACGGTAATGGGGCCGGTGATCAACCTGACCCGCATTAAAGCCATCCATACTGCAGCCTGTGAAGCGGCGGAGGGCCCGCTGACAGCAGAATTGCATGCCATTGTCCGCAATAAGGCACTGTGGAATTCTGTT
>NZ_JBAWTG010000940.1:0-265 GCF_037106235.1 Methylobacterium nigriterrae
GGCAGACATTCCGGGGCAACACCTTTTTTCATAACGACGTAGGGGTGGAGGTTTGGGCAAGCTCACAGGGCCTGGAATTTCAGCAAAATGCCTTTGAGAAGAATGTGGCGGCGGTGCTGGCGCTGGGCGGCATGACCGACACCAAGTGGCAGGGCAATCAGTGGGACAGGGAGCAGGTGAATCTTGACTTGAACCAGGATGGCCGGGCGGACGAAGCCGTCACCCTGCAATCCTCGCTGAGGAATCTCCTGGAGCAAAACGAGAT
>NZ_JBAWTG010000941.1:0-265 GCF_037106235.1 Methylobacterium nigriterrae
GTGGCGATTCCCGTCGACTCACCATACCGTACGACCGATCCGTTGACGAAATCGACCTCGGTGACCGAACCTTTTTCCAGGCTTTGCAGCATCGAGGCCTTGAAGCCGTAGGGCAGCCCTGCGGACGCCATGTCCCAGGCCTGCTCGGCCTGTGTGATGGACAGGCGGATATGCATGGCGTGAGCGATCTCCATTGCCTCGGCGACGGCCGCCACCGCCGTGGCCTTCAGCAGCGGCTCGTCGTAGAGCTGGCCATAGGTGAGGC
>NZ_JBAWTG010000942.1:0-265 GCF_037106235.1 Methylobacterium nigriterrae
CTGGTCGCCTCGGCCGGGTTTGTCGTCACCCGGCTCGCCCGGGTTCGCGCTGTTGCCCCGGAGGCCCTGGCTGCCGTGGCCGTTGTCGGTATTTCCGTTTCCGGATATACCAGCGTTTCCCTTGCCATTGCTCGTGTTGCCGTTGCCCGCGATTCCACCGTTGCCGGTTCCCGGTACGTGCGTGCCGGTGTTCCGCGTGGGGTCGCCCGTGTTCGGCACGGTATCCGACGTCTGGTCGGTGCTGTCAGCGGGGGCAGTACGCAGG
>NZ_JBAWTG010000943.1:0-265 GCF_037106235.1 Methylobacterium nigriterrae
CGTTGGCCGTGGATGCGGCCGAGCTGCAGGACAAGGCGCTGGAGATCGCCCGCAAACTGGCGGCGGGCTCCCCGTCAGCGACGCGCTGGACCAAGTACGCACTCAACAATTGGCTGCGACAGGCAGGCCCGCTGTTTGACACTTCTCTGGCGCTGGAGATCCTGGGGTTTGCGGGGCCGGACGCCCAGGAAGGCCTGGCGGCACTGAAGGCCCACCGCAAGCCGAAGTTCTCGCCGCCATCGTCATTCTAGTGGCCCGCGCCGGG
>NZ_JBAWTG010000944.1:0-265 GCF_037106235.1 Methylobacterium nigriterrae
GAGATACATTCGTGAGCCGCAGCTCCTCCACCCCGTTCAGCTGGATTTGCGCCGCCTCCAGCAGCTCCTCCACCCGGACAAGCTCATCCTTTAAGCGGATGCCACGCATGGAGGACACCATCTTCCGGACCTCATTGAGGGCCGTACGGGCAGTTTGCTGAACATCCTTCAGCTCGTTGCGCGCCTGCTCCGGATTTTTCGTGATCAGCCTTCGCGCCAAGTCGCTTTTTAGACCAATGAGGGAAAGCTTCTGCCCCAATGTGTC
>NZ_JBAWTG010000945.1:0-264 GCF_037106235.1 Methylobacterium nigriterrae
GCGGGAGACGCGGCGACGGACGCCGTCAAAGCGCCAGGCATGCTCCTCGATTGCCCAACGCACCTGATCCCAACAACGTTCCACCACCAGACAACTAGGCCTGCGGCCGAATGGCGGCACCCTGGGCCGGAAGAGAGATCACCATGCAATGGCACCCAATCGACACGGCGCCCAAGGATGGCCGCGAGGTCTACCTCAAGGGGCCGCTCGACGAGCATGGCGGCGAGTGGATGGCCATCGGCGTTTGGGAGGATGGCGGATGGC
>NZ_JBAWTG010000946.1:0-264 GCF_037106235.1 Methylobacterium nigriterrae
CCCCGTTCCGGGGCGACGGCTCACGGACCGGGCGGCGCGCAACCCCGCGCCCCGCCCGGCGGAGGGGGCGCCGCAGACCGCGGCCCGTGACCATCCGGACCCGCACGGCAGAGCTCGTCGGCGCTTGGCCCGTGCAAAAAAATCTTGACAATAATCCTAGTCTGTGCTTTCACTCTCCCACCTGCCGCCCACCCGTGGGGGGCCCGTCCGGGGACCGACCGGAGGGGCCGGGGCGGCGGGGCGGTGCCCGCGTCGGTGGCTTCG
>NZ_JBAWTG010000947.1:0-264 GCF_037106235.1 Methylobacterium nigriterrae
CCTCGACGCCCGGAATGGCATGTCGGCGGACCACGATGTCGTCAGACGCATCCGCGAGGGCATCGCATCCCGGCAGGATCAGCCCGGCGGCTGGCAGGCGTTGCTCGACGAGGCGACGGAGGGCGCCGGCTGCTCAGTGATCTGGGATGGTGTCACGGTAGCGAACGTGACCGTCTGGGACGAGCCCCCGCGCCTGTCGCACAGGGCTCGCGACCACCACACTGTCCCGTTCGGGCATCTCGACGCGCAGAAGGCGGGCGAGGA
>NZ_JBAWTG010000948.1:0-264 GCF_037106235.1 Methylobacterium nigriterrae
GCACAATGAAATGCTCGAGCGGGCGGCCGAGATCGTCTCCGCCTATGTCTCGCGCAACCACGTGGCTCCGGCAGAGCTGCCGGCTCTGATCCAGGCGGTCTATGCCTCGCTCTCCGGCCTCGCGAGCGAAGCGGCGTCAGAACCGGCCACCGCGGAGGTCGAGAAGGCGACGCCCGCGCAGGTTCGCAAGTCGATCACGCCGGACGCGCTGATCTCCTTCATCGACGGCAAGCCCTACAAGACGCTCAAGCGGCATCTCACCGG
>NZ_JBAWTG010000949.1:0-264 GCF_037106235.1 Methylobacterium nigriterrae
CCGGCCTGAACTTCATAGAGTAACGATACCTTCTGCGCCGCGCCTGCGGCAGTTTCGATGCGCCGTTCTGAAGGCGCGGCAAAAATGATAGCCGAGCATTCTACCTGATTCGATGCGAGGGTAATACGCCTTAATAATAGGGGTATTCAGCTTTTCGCATTCGCGGCGATCGGGGCAATGCAATTTGATTTTTTTTTGGCCGGAAAATGGGCTAACGTGAGGAATTGTCAGTGGAACTTGTGCCGCTAGCGACCGCAAAAAACC
>NZ_JBAWTG010000950.1:0-264 GCF_037106235.1 Methylobacterium nigriterrae
GAAAGTCTTCCCAGCGCATGTCCGCCACCACTCATTGAACGCCGCCGCCGGCGCCTGTCTAATGGCCCCGGCGCCGCAACGGGTCCGCTTGCGCCAGCGCCTAGACCGATTCAGGCGGTCCCGTCGAGGGCCTGGCGCAGCAGCCGGAAGTCGCGCCAGGCGAGGCGCTTCTGCACGGGCGGGCGCAGGAGGTAGGCCGGGTGCAGGGTCGCCAGCGCGCGCACCTCCCGGTTCTCCAGCCTGTAGGGATAGAAGCGGCCCCGC
>NZ_JBAWTG010000951.1:0-264 GCF_037106235.1 Methylobacterium nigriterrae
AAACCGTGCTGACCGAAGCGCAGCTCGACCGCTGGCTGGCAACGATCAATGCCGCTGCATTGACCTCGGTCGATACCGAAACCACGTCGCTCGATCCGATGCGCGCGCAGCTGGTCGGCATTTCGTTGTGCTGCACGCCCGGTATCGCTGCTTACATCCCGGTCGCGCACAATTACCAGGATGCGCCGGCGCAGTTGTCGCGCGAACGGGTGCTGGAAAAAATGAAGCCGTGGCTGGAGGATGCCGGCAAGCCGAAAGTCGGCC
>NZ_JBAWTG010000952.1:0-264 GCF_037106235.1 Methylobacterium nigriterrae
GGCGAGGTCCGGGAAAGCGATGAGGATGAACACCATCACCACCATGATGAGGAACATCGGGAAGGCGACGCGTGCGATATAGCCCATGTCGTGCTCGGTCATGCCCTGGAGCACGAAGATGTTGAAGCCGACCGGCGGCGTGATCTGCGCCATCTCGATGACGACCACGATGAAGATGCCGAACCAGACGATGTCGATGCCGGCCTGCCGGATCATCGGCTCGACGACGGAGATCGTGAGCACCACCGCCGAGATGCCGTCGAG
>NZ_JBAWTG010000953.1:0-264 GCF_037106235.1 Methylobacterium nigriterrae
GGAAGGTGAAGCCGACATGGGCGTAGGTCTGTAGTCTTGTAGCCAGTCGGGTGCGAGCAAAGAGCGAGGAGATGGGTGAAAGCAGAGCCCTCGTCGCCGTGTTCCAGGCTGAGCGCTGACGGCGGGGAAGCCCTCGCTAAATTGCAAAGCTTGTAAGGTAGTGCGAGGGTTGGCAAGCACTCTCAGGATTACACGCTGCAAGTGTTTCGCACCTCCGAAACCTCCAGGATGCTCGTACTGTCATGCAGAATTGCAGATCTCTCG
>NZ_JBAWTG010000954.1:0-264 GCF_037106235.1 Methylobacterium nigriterrae
CGATCGAGGAGATCTGGCTGCCGCGCTCGCCCTCGATGCGGGCCGCGTCGCGCTCGAGGCTGGGCCTGCGCGAGATCGGCACGAGGTTCTTCTGCCAGAGCTCGCGGATGACCTTGAGCTCCTGCGTGATGAAGGCGGTCTGGCTGGCATTGGCCTTGATCTTGTCGTTGAGGCCGGCGATCTGCTGATCGAGCTGGGCGATGCGATCGCGCAGCTGCTCCTTCTGGCCGGTGCGCGCCTAGGCGCGGGCCGCAAACAGCCGCC
>NZ_JBAWTG010000955.1:0-264 GCF_037106235.1 Methylobacterium nigriterrae
GGCGTGTCGGCCGCCGCCACGGCTTCCTCGGGCAAGGTCTCGGTCACGGGTTCGAGCGTGCAGGGCATCACGGCCGCGATCACGGTGCCGAACTCGACGACCTCGTTCACCGGCAGCTTCCCGCAGATCCCGCTCTTCGTGGACGGTTCGGGCGCCGCGCTGATCACGGGCTCGCTCGACGGGACCATCCCGCGGACCGGCCTCGCGCAGCGGCTCGGCGTGAACCCGTCGCTGATCAGCGACACCTCCCCGCTCGTCGCCGCG
>NZ_JBAWTG010000956.1:0-264 GCF_037106235.1 Methylobacterium nigriterrae
GCCTCCGTTGCTGAGCCCGGTTGCGCTTCTCAGCTTTCTCGCTGTCCTGTCCGGCACCGGCTACATCTTAATGCGTGCCACCTCACTCTCTCCCGCTGCCGTTCTCGTGCTGTCGGCCCTTGCCGCGCTGCTTTTGGTCACAGCCATGGTGTTTCTTGTCCTCGTGCCGCTGTCCAAGGCCGAGCAAAGCAACAGCATTCGCATGCAGGATTTCATCGGCACCTTTGGCGAGGTTACCATCACTGTGCCTGAGAACGGCTGCGG
>NZ_JBAWTG010000957.1:0-264 GCF_037106235.1 Methylobacterium nigriterrae
GCTTCGCGATCGACCACGCCTGGAACGCACGGTAGATCGACATGTGCTCGAGCGCCTCCCCCATCGTGAAGTCGCCGTAGCTGAGGTGCGCCGTCGCGCTCGGATCGTCGCTTGCGACCACCGCTGCCGTTGCCAGGTCGTTCAGGCGGTCATAGGCGGCGATGGGGTCGCTTCCCAGCAGATCGCCGGAGTAGCGATCGTCGACCTCGGCAGCGGTGCGGCCCGCGAGGACGTCGGGAACCCAGGCCTCGTCGAAGGCGTGGG
>NZ_JBAWTG010000958.1:0-264 GCF_037106235.1 Methylobacterium nigriterrae
TGCCGATGATCGGCGTCGGATCGATTTTCCAGTCGCCGGTGTGAAGCAACGTTCCGACCGGGGTGCGGATCGCAAGCGCATGCGACTCCGGAATGGAGTGCGCGACGGGGACGAATTCGACGTTGAACGGACCAATGTCCACCCGGCCGCCGGACGGCACAATCGTCACCGGAATTTTCGGCGGATTGCGCTCAGCAGCGCACTTCGCCTCGAACAAGGCCGCGCTGAATTGCGTCGCATAAATCGGACACTGCAGTTGCGGCC
>NZ_JBAWTG010000959.1:0-264 GCF_037106235.1 Methylobacterium nigriterrae
GCAGCGTTTTCGCAATCTGCAGATAGTGTTGCATATCCTCCTTCAGCAGCTTCTGCACCAGCACGGTATCTGCTCCGTGTGAACGCAGATAGGAGGCCGCGTCAAACGTCCGGGCGCCGGTCCGGAAGGTGAAGCTCTTCGTATCTACAATCATCCCCGCCAATAAGGCTGTTGCCTCCAGCATGTTCATCTTCAGACGCTTCGGCTGATACTCCAGAAGCTCTGTAACAAGCTCTGCAGTGGAAGAGGCATACGGCTCCATGT
>NZ_JBAWTG010000960.1:0-264 GCF_037106235.1 Methylobacterium nigriterrae
TGCGCTCGCCCATGTCGGCTTTCCCGGCGCGACCGGTGCGGCGCTGGTCGGGCTTTCGCCGTTCTTCGGGCTGACGGCGTTCACGCTTGCCGCCGGCATCGGCATCGGCCTCTTGGGCGAGAGGGCGCATCGCGACGTGGCGATCGGCATCGTCCTGACGCTGTCGCTCGGCCTCGGCCTGCTCTTCCTGCATTTCTACACCACCAACGCCGCGCAGGCGACGAGCGTGCTTTTCGGCAACGTGTTCGGCATCGACTTCCGCAC
>NZ_JBAWTG010000961.1:0-263 GCF_037106235.1 Methylobacterium nigriterrae
ATGGTCTGGCCGTCGACCACGCCCCTGGGAACCACCACGTCGACCTCGCGCCCGCCCGGCAGGCCGAGCCGCAGCTTCTCCTCGCGCGCGACCTGCTCGAGGGTCACGGTCAGCTCGGCCGCGACGTCCTCGCCGCGGGCCGGCCCGCGCTGGAAGCCGCCGCGCGCGCCGCCCGCGCCCATGCCGCCCGGGCCCATGCCGCCCGGGCCCGCACCGCCGGCCCGGAAGGCCTCGCCGAACAGGTGCGAGAAGATGTCCTCGCC
>NZ_JBAWTG010000962.1:0-263 GCF_037106235.1 Methylobacterium nigriterrae
GCAGGCCAAGTACGACGCGCGCAACCCGGCCGCGCTGCGCCGGCTGGTCGGCACGGGCGCGCAGCTGCGCCCCGTCTCGAACGAGATCATGGAGGCCGCGCTCAAGGCCGCCAACGAGGTCTACGCGGAGATCTCGGCCAAGAACCCGGACTTCAAGGCCGGGTACGACCGTCTGCGCGCGTTCCGCGGCGAGGAGTACCTCTGGTTCCAGGTGGCCGAGTATTCCTACGATTCCTTCATGATCCGCAACCGCACCAAGGGCT
>NZ_JBAWTG010000963.1:0-263 GCF_037106235.1 Methylobacterium nigriterrae
GGCGGCCAGCCGCGCCGGCAGCTCCGGCCGGCGGATGTACCTCCAGAAAGCCAGCACGAAGCCGAGCACCCGCATGATGAAGGGCGAGGCCGAGACCCAGCCCGGGACATGGTGGATGTCGTGCATGATGTGGGTGTCGGGACCGTGCGCCAGCGCGTGGCCCCAGAAGGCCTCCATGCCCTCGCCGATGAAGCGGTCCTGGAAGATCAGGCCGGCGAAGAGCGCCCCGAAGGCGAGCACCGCGAGCGGGATCGTCATCACGA
>NZ_JBAWTG010000964.1:0-263 GCF_037106235.1 Methylobacterium nigriterrae
GAGCGCCAGCGTCGCCTCAAAGGCGTGGCGTAGCGAGGCCTCATCGCCCGACCATGAGGGTTCACGGAACTGCACCAGTCGCAGCCCGCGCAATAGCTCCTGGCGCAGATTGGCCAGCCAGTCGTCCAAACGGTCCGGGGTGCCGATGTGGCTGATCCGATACAGCATGGGCAGGCGCAGCCAGCGCAGGGGTGGGGCAGCCGCCGGCAGCAACGAGCCGCCGCCGGGGGCGATCGGGTGCTCGGACTCATCCAGGCGGATCG
>NZ_JBAWTG010000965.1:0-263 GCF_037106235.1 Methylobacterium nigriterrae
GAACTTCGCAGTCTTTTCGGCCAGCGCCACTGCGATCGAGCTTTGTCTGTTCGATCCCAGAGGTCGCAAAGAAGTCCGCCGCATCGTGCTGCCCGAGTGCACCGACGAGATCTGGCATGGATATCTCCCGGAAGCCGAGCCGGGGCTGCTCTACGGCTTTCGTGCGCACGGCCCCTACGATCCGGTGCACGGGCACCGCTTCAATCCCTACAAATTCTTGCTCGATCCCTATGCCCGTGCGTTGCAAGGCCCGTTGCGCTGGG
>NZ_JBAWTG010000966.1:0-263 GCF_037106235.1 Methylobacterium nigriterrae
GTACAAACTGTGGGAAGGGTCGTGGGACGACGACGCGGTCATACGCGACCGCGAGAATCGCGTCTATACGGATCCGGCGAAGGTGCGGTACATCAACCACGTCGGCGCCAACTTCAGGGTGGCCGGGCCGCACCTTGCGGAGCCATCGGTGCAACGCACCCCGGTCATTTTCCAGGCGGGAGCCAGCGCGGCAGGGAAGGCGTTTGCCGCGAAGCATGCGGAGGGCGTTTTCGTCGGGGGAACCACGCGGGAGAGCTACCGGG
>NZ_JBAWTG010000967.1:0-263 GCF_037106235.1 Methylobacterium nigriterrae
CGGGCCGTGGGGCAGAACCCGCGTGCTGCGCGGGTCGCCGGCATCGACGTCTCGCGGTCCACCGTCTCGGTGATGCTCGTCGCCGGTGCGCTGGTCGGTCTGGCCGGTGTCACCCAGGTCCTCGGGACCGTGACCACCGGGTTCGGTGCGGACATCGACGCCGGGATCGGCTTCGACGCCATCACCGTGGCCCTGCTGGGCAACTCGAACCCGATCGGCGTGCTCGGTGCGGGCATCCTCTTCGGCGGCTTCAAGGCGGGTGG
>NZ_JBAWTG010000968.1:0-263 GCF_037106235.1 Methylobacterium nigriterrae
GGGCTGTCTCCTCACTCACCGTGGAGGCGACGGATGCCGACGCGGTGACCGCCGCGCAGGGCGAGCTGACCATCATGCTCAACCAGCTGCTCGGCGTGACGGACACGACGAACGAGCCGTTCACGGTGGTCAACCAGAGCTCACTGCTCGCGACCGCAGCCACGAGCGCGGCGAGCTTCACGGTGCTGCTCGGAGCCGTCGCGGCGATCAGCCTGCTCGTGGGCGGGATCGGGGTGACCAACGTCATGCTCGTGACCGTCACG
>NZ_JBAWTG010000969.1:0-263 GCF_037106235.1 Methylobacterium nigriterrae
TCAGCTCGCGCCCCAGCCAGAACTGCCAGCCAGTCAGAAAGTGCAGCCAGAGCGCCGCGCGCAAGCCCAGCGAATAGCGCAGGTCCCGCCCGATGGCGGCCTCGAAGCCGGCCAGGCCGCCCGCGCGCACCGCATCGCCCCGGCGATCGGCGCTTGCCAATCACGACTCTGCGGTGCGCCAATCCACGACCTGCGCCTTGAGCGTTTCAAAGAACATTTCTTCCTCACGCCCCGCGAGGATGCTCATGCCGACCGCGACCTTC
>NZ_JBAWTG010000970.1:0-262 GCF_037106235.1 Methylobacterium nigriterrae
GGTAGAGCGGCAGCGCCGTCACCATGACGCGGCCGGGCTCGGGATCCGTCGCCTCGAACCAGAGCTGGCTCTGCTCGATATTGGCCATGATGTTGCAGTGGGTCAGCATCGCGGCCTTGGCGACGCCGGTCGTGCCGCCGGTATATTGCAGGAAGGCAAGATCCCCGGGCTCGATGCTCGGCCGCCGGCGGCTCAGGCCACTGCCCTGCCTGACGACGGCGTCGAGGCGCGTCGTGCGGTTCGCCGGCAGGGCGAAGGCCGG
>NZ_JBAWTG010000971.1:0-262 GCF_037106235.1 Methylobacterium nigriterrae
CGACGACTTCAAGGCGGGCTACAGCTACACGGCCGCGCCGCTCATCGTGAAGACCAAGATCATCACCGGCGTCTCGGGCGGCGAGTTCGGCATCGTCGGCCGGGTCGAGGCGCGCGACGCCGACACGGGCGAGCTGATCTGGCAGCGCCCGGTGATCGAGGGCCATCTGGGCACGCTGAACGGCAAGCCCTCGACCATGACCGGCAAGGTCAACGAGACCTGGCCCGGCGACATGTGGAAGTTCGGCGGCGGCGCCACCTGG
>NZ_JBAWTG010000972.1:0-262 GCF_037106235.1 Methylobacterium nigriterrae
TGGTCCCTGGGCTCGCGCGGCTCAGACCTTCATCCGTTGGGCCCGCCTCGGTGTCTGGGAGCGCCTGCTCCGCCTCGCTCAGCATGCCGGGGTGCAGCACGGGATGACGTTCCTCGACGGCACCAGCATCCGTGCGCATCAGAAGGCTGCAGGAGCCCATCGAATAGGGGCTCACAAGCTGAGCGCGACAGGCGCGAGGCGCTGGGCGGCTCGCGCGGCGGCTTTGGCAGCAAGGCCTGCGTGATCGCCGACGGTCTCGGTC
>NZ_JBAWTG010000973.1:0-262 GCF_037106235.1 Methylobacterium nigriterrae
GCAGCAACTGCAGCGGGCACTGAAGGAAGATGCGGCGAAGCAGCCGCATGCGGACGTCGAGACGGCCAAACACTTCGGCACGGTCGGCGCGGTGGCGCTGGATGCGCGCGGCCACCTGGCCGCCGGCACCTCCACCGGCGGCATGACCGACAAGCGCTGGGGCCGCATCGGCGATTCGCCGATCATCGGCGCCGGCACCTACGCCAACGAGAGCTGCGCGGTCTCCGGCACGGGCTGGGGCGAGTTCTACATCCGTGCCGTC
>NZ_JBAWTG010000974.1:0-262 GCF_037106235.1 Methylobacterium nigriterrae
CCATCCAAAGCGAAACCATGCAAAGCATCGAACGCAAAATCCCGAACTTGACAGAGCGGGAGCGGAAGGTCATCAGCAAGCATACACAAAGCATCATCAATCAGCTGTTGAAGGATCCGATCTTGGTTGCGAAGGAGCTGGCTGCAGAAGAAAATGCGCCGGAAAAGCTGGACCTGTTTGCAAAAATCTTCGGCTTGTCTGCTGATGAAGAAGTGGAAGGGTATGAAGCACAGCGGGAGCAACTGCAATATATCACCGCTGC
>NZ_JBAWTG010000975.1:0-261 GCF_037106235.1 Methylobacterium nigriterrae
GACTGACGTCAATGGGTTTTTGGTCAGATCATCAAATCGCGTCAGACACTCCACAGCTCCGTGAATGCATGCCTCTGCACCTCCTTGCGTGGCCGCGTCGCGGGTCCAGGCCGGGCCTCCGAAATTGCTGAGCCAGTTGTTGGGCGGGCCGCCGTCCGGGGCCGGGTCGCGCCAGATGTACCCGCTCAATATCGTTCCGCGTGTCGACGAACTCGTCGAGGCTGGTCTTCGCCTCAATCGCACTATGAAGACCAAATTCCC
>NZ_JBAWTG010000976.1:0-261 GCF_037106235.1 Methylobacterium nigriterrae
GGTCATCGCCAGCGCGAAGAAGCGCGATCTCCGGGCAGCATGGCCCGGCTCGCCCCGCCGCGGTCCGGCCCCGTGGGCGGGTCGGGCGCCCAGACTGGAATCCTTCGCGGGGCCGAGCCCACTACGACCGAAGCCGACCTCGCCGCGAGTTCGGCTCCGCGGGCGATGAGCCGGACGTCAGAGGTATGGTAAAAGCAGGCGGACGCCGGCGTCGCGCAGCCGGATAGGAAGTGAGCGCCTCCCGAGATCCGCCTGCGTCAG
>NZ_JBAWTG010000977.1:0-261 GCF_037106235.1 Methylobacterium nigriterrae
GAGGCGGTGAGGGACTTGCGGGGATAGGCCGCCGCTCCCCGCGAGGGGCACGGCGTCCCCGGCTCTCCAGGATGCGCCGGTACTGTCGCTCCGCATCGCGCTGGCGCCCCGCCCGGTGATGATCCGCGGCCTTGCGCAGGATCTTCTCGGTCAGCGCCCGGTCGATGAAATCGTTCGTGGCCGCCACGAATTCCGCGTCGATGCCGGCCCCGCATCCGCCTTCGACGCAAGGGCGTGAATTTCGCCGACCGGCCTCCGGAT
>NZ_JBAWTG010000978.1:0-261 GCF_037106235.1 Methylobacterium nigriterrae
GGGCGCCGGGCCGACTCGGAGCGCCTCGACCGCATGATCGCGCGGGCGGGCAGCCGGATCGTCGGCGGCACGGCTCTGTTCCGCTGCGCCGATTTTCCGAACGGAATCAATCTGTTCCGCCGGCTCGGCGAGGCCGGGATCTATGTCCGGCGCTTCGAGTCCGCGCCCGACCGGCTCCGCTTCGGGCTCGCCTGCCTTGTCGCCCTGCGCGACCGGCGCCGCGCGGCCTGAGGCGTCAGCGCAGGACCCGCGAGAGGCGGC
>NZ_JBAWTG010000979.1:0-261 GCF_037106235.1 Methylobacterium nigriterrae
CTACGGGTACTACATCTCCCCCGCTGACCGCGCGGTGATCATCGACCTCGATTCCCACCGGGTCGTTCGCATCATACCGCGCTGAGGTCGCGGCGCCCAACAACGACGGACTGGGCGAATCGTCTGCCGGCCCGGCGCAGCTGGCCGACCGCTCTCCGCTCAGTTCCTCGCCACGCTGATGTCGGGCTCGGGCGCAGCCTTCGGTGCGGCCCGGAGCGGGGCCGAGATCGTCAGGTAGGTCGCCGTGCCGGTGAGCCGGTT
>NZ_JBAWTG010000980.1:0-261 GCF_037106235.1 Methylobacterium nigriterrae
TGCGCGGCTTGAAATAGAAACCTTCGATCGAGGCGAGGGACGAGAGCCGGAAGAGGTTGTGCATCCCCTCGTTGTTCTCGGACAGCATCGTCATGTGGGTGTACGCGCCCGAACCACCGACGTCGTCCTGGTTCTGTGAACCCCCACCCCAGCGCACGCGGGTCTTGTCCTGCCTCGCGGTGCCCGGCGTGATGTAGGCCTCGGTGCCGATGATCGGCTTGATGCCGGCGGCCGTGGCCTGCTTCCAGAAGTCGTACGCCC
>NZ_JBAWTG010000981.1:0-261 GCF_037106235.1 Methylobacterium nigriterrae
GGCGCAATGTGAGCTGCGTCAGTGTCGACCGATGCGCTGACCGGTCACGCAGTTATCTGGCGTTTCGTATCCGTTCGATTCGCTCGTCCGCTGGCGGATGGCTTGACAGATATGGCGACGGCTCGCCTGTTTTTCGTTCCAGTTTTTCGAAAGCCGATGCAAGCGCCGCAGGGCTGACGCCGTTCGCTTTGAGCATCGCTATCGCATAGTCGTCCGCCTCGCGTTCCGCGTCGCGGGAATACTTCAGGTACAGCATCATGG
>NZ_JBAWTG010000982.1:0-261 GCF_037106235.1 Methylobacterium nigriterrae
GGTGGGCGATGCCCTGCAGATAGTCGGGGAGACGCGAGAGCTGGCTGAGACCCGCCGCCGAGACGAATCCGGGATAGACGAGGTTGCCCAGTTGCTCGCGCGCATCGGCGAGCGGGCTCAGCAGCGCGATGTTCGAGGCCGAGGAGATCGCCTTCTCGGCGGCGCGTGCTGCCCCGAGGATGCTCGCGAGGAGCGAGGCCGTGGAGAAGAGCGAGTCGACGATCGCGCCCGAGACCTCGTCGCGCATCCGCACGAACTCCG
>NZ_JBAWTG010000983.1:0-260 GCF_037106235.1 Methylobacterium nigriterrae
CCTTTGCAAAACGCTATGATTGCGGCAGCTATTGCAAATAATGGAACATTGATGAAGCCTACTCTTGTTGATTGTGTAAGATCTAGCGATTTGTCAGTATTGTCACAAACTAGACCAACCGTTATGAACCAAGTAATGAGTAGTGACAGTGCATCTAAATTAACTTCTATGATGCAGGCTGTTGTTACAAAAGAAAATCCTAATCTTGCTTTACCTAATATTCATGTTGCGGCTAAAACAGGTACTGCACAGATTGGAAT
>NZ_JBAWTG010000984.1:0-260 GCF_037106235.1 Methylobacterium nigriterrae
GTCGCGGGCCGCGACCCAGATCAGCGGCTCCTCCCGGACGACCGTCGCGGCGCCGAACTCCGGCTGGCGCGTCATCACCGCGATGCGCTGGCTCACCCTGATGGAGCTGAGCCGAGCCCGCGAGTGGCTGGTGAACGACAGCCGGCCAGCGGACAGGCGCTTGGCCCACCATTTCTGCGAGTTGCTGCGACCTTTCTCGGGATCGAGGAAGTTACGTCACGACGCTGGGCGACGGGCAAATCACGCGTTCACGGCGCGGC
>NZ_JBAWTG010000985.1:0-260 GCF_037106235.1 Methylobacterium nigriterrae
GGACCTGCATCGCCACGCGCGTCGCGCAGGCGCCCGCGGGCCTGATCCGCTGCGTGATCGGGCCGGAAGGCCAGGTGGTGCCGGATCTGCGCGCCCGGCTGCCCGGCCGGGGCGCCTGGGTCACGGCCCGGCGGGCCGAGGTCGAGGAGGCCGTGCGCCGGCGGCTGTTCCAGCGGGCCTTCAGGAGCAAGTGCGTCGAGGTGCCGGCCGACCTCGCCGAGCGCGTGGCCGCGGGCCTGCGGGCGGATCTGCGCCAGTCG
>NZ_JBAWTG010000986.1:0-260 GCF_037106235.1 Methylobacterium nigriterrae
GGGCGATATTGGCAGTCGCCGCGGGCCCGGTATCCTTGGTTGCCTGACTGACCTGCTGCGCCGCCCTTTGCTGGTCCTCGCCCAGATAGACCATCAGGCGCGCGATCATGGCCGCGTTCAGGCCCGGGTCTTCTTTGCCGAACACCCATTTGAATGCCGTACCATCGGTCGTGGGCGTCTCTTCCATGTGCTGATGGCTGATGTAGACCTCGGTCTTGCCCGCGCCATCGCGCTCCAGGCGCATGGTGAAGCGATCACGC
>NZ_JBAWTG010000987.1:0-260 GCF_037106235.1 Methylobacterium nigriterrae
GTCGTAGCCTTTGCGAGTTTTACGGCCTGTTAGCTCTTGAGCCAGTCCAGAGCGGCAGCGAGAGAGAGAACGCCCATGAAGCTTGAAGCTGTCTTCTCGTAGCGGGTTGCGATGGCACGACATTCTTTCAAACGCGCCCAGAGCCGCTCGACGAAGTTGCGGTTGTTGTAGATCCAGTCCGGGCAGGCGACGGGAGATTCGTTGCGCTTTGACGGGATCGCGGGCCGTGCACCCCGGCTCCAGATGTGCTCACGAAAGGC
>NZ_JBAWTG010000988.1:0-260 GCF_037106235.1 Methylobacterium nigriterrae
CCCGCTCAGCGCGGCCATCGACCGCCTGGTCCCGTCGACGTACCCGCCGCCGAACAGCACCGCGTGCACCGCCAGGGGGTAGAGCTGGTGCAGCGCGACGCGGTCCTCCCACCCGGGGGCCAGCGGGTGCACGGCGTCGTAGCCGACGAGGATCTCGTCCAGGTGCGGCGCACCGAAGAGAGCGAGCATGGCCAGGTCCGTCTCCCGGTGGCCACCGTGGGCGGCGGGATCGATGAGCGCCGCCTCGGTGCCGCCGCCGT
>NZ_JBAWTG010000989.1:0-260 GCF_037106235.1 Methylobacterium nigriterrae
CCTTCGGCGTAGGTTCCCGCCTCGATATCCTGAAGGATGGCATTGATGACCTCCTGATAGCGCGGGATGTTCTCTGAGCCAGGTTGTTCGTACATAATTTCGCTTTGTCATATAATGAAGTATCGGGTGGACGGGCGGCCGTTAGCCGCAACGGCCGTCATATATTGGTCATAAGGTGCCGGTTTCACAAGTGTCGCAGGGGGTTTTGGCCAAAAGGACATCGTTTCCCTCAAAAAATTGTGCGCAGGCGTCAGTGCATG
>NZ_JBAWTG010000990.1:0-260 GCF_037106235.1 Methylobacterium nigriterrae
GGCCTGGCCGGGTACGCGGGCCGGTCCGTCGCGACGCTGTCCGGCGGGGAGAAGCAGCGCGTCGCCCTGGCCCGCGCGCTCGCGCCCCGCCCGCGCCTGCTGCTGCTCGACGAGCCCCTGTCCGCCCTCGACCGGCGGCTGCGCGAGCGGCTCGCCGTCGACGTCCGCGACACCCTCAAGGCCACCGGCACCACCGCCGTCTTCGTCACGCACGACCACGACGAGGCGTTCACCGTCGCCGACCGCGTCGCCGTCGCGTG
>NZ_JBAWTG010000991.1:0-260 GCF_037106235.1 Methylobacterium nigriterrae
CATTTCCACCCCGGTGACCGAGGCTTGAAAGAGATGATGGATATAGAAGTTAAGCCGGCCCTTGCCGCAGCCGAAGTCAACAACATGGTCCCTGCTGCTCAGGCTGTATTGACTGAACAGCACCTCCAGTGCGCTGTAGGGTGTGGGCTCATAGCGGTGATAATGCAAAGAGGGGTGAAATCCTCTTTGCTCCCCCGCCGTTTTAATATGTAACATGGCATCATACAATTGCTCGTTCATGCTTCCCTCCGCTTTCCGCT
>NZ_JBAWTG010000992.1:0-260 GCF_037106235.1 Methylobacterium nigriterrae
TGCTCGACGAGCCGCTCGGTGCCCTCGACCTCAAGCTGCGCCGGCAGATGCAGCTCGAGCTCAAGTCCATCCAGAACGAGGTCGGTCTGACCTTCCTGCACGTCACCCACGATCAGGAAGAGGCCATGACCATGGCCGACACCGTCGCCGTCATGAACAAGGGCCGCATCGAGCAACTCGGTGCGCCGGAGGATCTCTACGAGCTTCCGCGCACGGCGTTCGTCGCGAACTTCCTCGGCCAGTCCAACCTGTTCACCGGG
>NZ_JBAWTG010000993.1:0-260 GCF_037106235.1 Methylobacterium nigriterrae
GGCTGCCGCGCTCGGTATACCGATGGCAACGGCGTATCAAGTGCTTCGATCACTGAGACTGGCCGCGGGCGAGACTCTGCTAGTGCACGCTGGTGCCGGCGCGGTGGGCCAGGTCGCGATCCAACTCGGGCGCGAGTGGGGAGCCCGCGTCATTGCCACGGCGAGCCCGTCGAACCATGATCTGCTGCGCTCCCTCGGCGCGGAGCCCGTCAGTTACGGGGAGGGTCTGGTCTCACGCGTTGCGGCGCTTACCCCTGAGG
>NZ_JBAWTG010000994.1:0-260 GCF_037106235.1 Methylobacterium nigriterrae
CGTGCGCGAGGCCTTCCTCAAGGTCGTCCCGCGTCAGCAGATCCTCGACGAGCTCATCAAGCCACTTCAGAAGGATGCGCGATTGCGCTCTTCGCAGGTGTTCCTGCCCGGTTCGGATGGCTACGCACGGGCCGTCAAGGTCAACGGATCAGCCGGCTACGCGCGGGTCGACGTGAGCGAGGCCAGGGCGTTGCTGGCGAAAGCCAAAGTCGCAGGTCCGCAGGTCTGCATCCTGTTCGACCCGTCGAATCCGCGCAGAG
>NZ_JBAWTG010000995.1:0-259 GCF_037106235.1 Methylobacterium nigriterrae
GAAAGAGGCGGCGGCCAGTATTGCCATGACCGGCATCCAGACGATGCGCTACATCGTGTTGCCGCAGGCCTTCAAGCGCATGATTCCGCCGCTGGTCAACCAGGCGGCCCAGACCATCAAGGATACGTCGCTGCTCGCGCCCGTTGGAATCATCGAACTCGTCTACCAGGGCGAAGTCGTGATTGCCCAGACCTTTGCGTCGTTCAAAATCTGGGGCGTGATCGCCGTCCTGTATTTCATCATCATTTTTGCCGTCTCG
>NZ_JBAWTG010000996.1:0-259 GCF_037106235.1 Methylobacterium nigriterrae
GTGAGGGTTGATCAGCACCGATCTTCGAGAGGACACCCATGCGAGAGATCTTCGATGCCGAGCTGAAGCACATCGGCGACGGTCTGGTCGAGATGAGCCGACTGGTCGAGTCGGCGATCACGCGAGCCGGTACGGCGCTGCTCGACGGCGAGCACCAGCTCGCCCAGGACGTGATCGCCTCCGACCACGAGATCGACCGGCTGGAGCGGGAGCTGGACGAGCGGTGCGTCCACGTGCTCGCCCAGCAGGCTCCGGTCGC
>NZ_JBAWTG010000997.1:0-259 GCF_037106235.1 Methylobacterium nigriterrae
CGACGACACCGGCAGCCTATTCCGGCCGCCCCCGGCCCGGTTCCGGGCCTCCGAGATCGGGCTCGAGGCCTTCGGCTGGACCGTCGAGAGCGCCCGCCTCGTCGAGAGCCTGCGGATGGAGGCCCGCGCCGCGCCGGGCCTGACCCTGTTCGAGTGAGACGCAGGGCCTTGCGAGCGCGGCGAGGCGGAGGCTCGCCTCGCGCTCGAGGACGGGCGGGGCGTCGCGGCCCGGCTCGTGGTCGCGGCAGACGGCGCGCGC
>NZ_JBAWTG010000998.1:0-259 GCF_037106235.1 Methylobacterium nigriterrae
GGTGCCCAGTGGGGCGCATTCCCTCATCGAGCTCGACAAAGCTTCCAGCTGTGGCATTGAGAAATGCCGCCCATTCCGGGTCGGCCCGGACAATCGAGGGGCTGAATATCGTGGCGCCATGGCGCGGCCCCTTTCCCGTCCTGCCCTGATCGCGCCCGATGGCATCCAGGCGAACCATAGGCTCCTGGCGCGCGCCAGCGCGGCTGACACCGATCGTATCCGCGATGATATGGCCGGCGCGCTTGATTGACGCGTCCGG
>NZ_JBAWTG010000999.1:0-259 GCF_037106235.1 Methylobacterium nigriterrae
CGCCAATCTCCCGCTATAACCCAAGAGCCGGTGAACTGGCGGTGCTGGGGCTGCAGAAGCCGGATGAGGACATACACAGCTTTGTGCCGAACTACATCCGCTTGGCCGAGGCAGAAGCAAACTGGCTTGCCAGCCTGGGACAGGGGCTGCAAAAATGAATGCCGCGGTCGCCTTCAGGGAGATGGAGTATCAGGATATAGAGCAGATTATGGAGATTGAGAAAGCCTCATTTGCCATTCCTTGGACAGCAGAAGCCTTT
>NZ_JBAWTG010001000.1:0-259 GCF_037106235.1 Methylobacterium nigriterrae
GTCGGCACGCGGCCGGAGATCATCCGGCTCTCGCGTGTCATTGCTAAGCTCGATCAGTATACAGAGCATACCCTTGTTCATACGGGGCAGAATTACGACTACGAACTGAACGAGGTCTTTTTCCAGCAATTGGGCATTCGCAAGCCGGATGCTTTCCTCGATGCCGCCGGTAAGAATGCGGCTGAGACGATCGGGCAGGTGATCATTAGTTCTGATCAGGCCCTCGAAAAGTATTCGCCTGATGCGGTTTTGATTCTGG
>NZ_JBAWTG010001001.1:0-259 GCF_037106235.1 Methylobacterium nigriterrae
GTGCTGCTCACCATTGCCGTGTTGTTTGCTATGCTGCTTCTGTACGCAACCCGTATTGTCAGAGTAACAGACAAGTTTCGCATGGGCGTGCTGTCGGCGACCTTGGGCATTGCGCTGATGTATCTGCTCTCCATGGTGCTGCAGCTGTTCGGCGTGGCGGTCCCGTTTCTGCATCAGGGCGGCACAGTCGGCATCATTATCAGTGCAATTGTGGTTGTTGTTGCCGCTTTGAACCTAGTGCTTGATTTCGATTTTATTG
>NZ_JBAWTG010001002.1:0-258 GCF_037106235.1 Methylobacterium nigriterrae
GCGCAGAACCCGAACGTGAAGTTCGTCAACACCTCGCCACCCGACCCCGCGCAGGTCAAGGCGCAGGTCACCACGGGCCAGGTCCAGTGGGACATCGTGACCACGGCGCCCTACCTCGCCTCGCAGAACTGCGGCACCCTGTACGAGCACCTGAACATTCCGGATCTCGACATGAGCCAGTTTTCTCCCGGTACCATCGGTGACTGCTACGTGACCGACTTCAAGTACTCGCTGGTCTTCAGCTACAACGGGGACAAG
>NZ_JBAWTG010001003.1:0-258 GCF_037106235.1 Methylobacterium nigriterrae
GCCAGAACTACTGGAACAGCCATTGCAACCTCCCGCCACTGGTCAAGGTACCGACCGAAAGCAGTGGCGCGGGACGAGGCGAGTGTACGTTATCGTCTCATCGGGCGTCCGAGATATTTATACTCTCATGCGGGCTAATTTGCATCAAGAGGATTGATCAGCTCGCGGGCACTGGAGACGCTCCATAACGCCCACTCCGCGACAGCACGGCATGATGCTCTACCGCACGCCTTCTGTCTTCGCTCGCGTCCGCTTGCC
>NZ_JBAWTG010001004.1:0-258 GCF_037106235.1 Methylobacterium nigriterrae
CCGCCATGGCGGCCACCGGCATCACCGCCGGTTAGCCCGCCGCGCCGCCCGTCATCACTACGCGACGGCTATTCACTGATCTCTGACCCGGCGGCTGCGGCCGCCGGACGCTAACCGTTGGCTGGCATCCTCCCCCGCCACGGAAGCAGCGCGTCCGGAATGTCCCCCCTTGCGCGCTATTGGCCCGCCTGTCCCCCCGGGGATGGGCGGGCTTTTTTTGCGTTTTACGGCAGGGCGAGACTGAGCCAACAAAGTCGG
>NZ_JBAWTG010001005.1:0-258 GCF_037106235.1 Methylobacterium nigriterrae
GTTCTGCTGGTCGGTAGCCAGATCGGTCAGCGGCGCCAGCGTGCGGAAACGTTCCAGCAGGCGCGGCGCCCAGACATTCAATTCATCGAGGTCAGGGCTGGTGAGCGTGAATTGGTACTGGGTCCGCGACAGCCGGCCGCCCACGTTGATGTCCTGGCCGGCCTGCATGAACAGCCGCACGCCCGGCACCTTGGCAAGCTCCGGCTGCAAGCGCCGGATGACATCGTCTGCCGATGCCTTGCGCCCCTGCGTGCGTGG
>NZ_JBAWTG010001006.1:0-258 GCF_037106235.1 Methylobacterium nigriterrae
TGGAGGCCGACATCGCGTGGCTTGCCAAGGTGGCAGGAGACCATGGAGCGACCATGCTCGACGCCGAGCAGATGCGGCGCGTCGTGGGAACGCCAGCGTACCCGGGGGGGTATCTTGATCCGCGGGCGGCGGGAATCCACCCCTTGAACTATGCCAGAGGGCTGGGTGCGGCCTTGCATCGCCAGGGTATTCCTATCTATATTGCAAGCCCGGTTCGAGCCATCACGCACGATCATGACAGCGTCGTGCTGTTTACAC
>NZ_JBAWTG010001007.1:0-258 GCF_037106235.1 Methylobacterium nigriterrae
TTGGCAGGATCGATCGTCGGGATGCCGCCGTGATGCCGTTCGAAATGCAGGCCCGAGGGCGTGAGGTTGCCGAGCATCTTGTCGAGCGGCGTCATGCTCCAGGACGTCAGGTCGTTCGGCGTCGGATAACGCCAGCGCACCTCCGTTTCGAACTGCGAGCGCGAACCATAACCGCCGTCGGCGGCAACGGCACGTCCCTGCTCCTTGGTCGGGTCCGCCGGCACATCGAAATGAAATGCGCCGGGCGGCGCCTTTTGC
>NZ_JBAWTG010001008.1:0-258 GCF_037106235.1 Methylobacterium nigriterrae
GGTCATATCGAGACCGACGCGGCGCTCAACGAGGTGATCCCGATCGCCGGCATGCGCTCAGCGCCGCATCTCGATTTCACCGGCGAGGTGCGCGCCGCCACCAAATTCCCGATCTTCCATGCCGCCCGCATCTCTGATGTGGCGACCGCCCGTCACGCGATCGCCGCCGGCAAGCTCGACATGGTCGGCATGACGCGGCCGCACATCGCCGATCCCTATATCGCTGCCAAGGTGGCGGCGGGCGAGGAGCATCGCATC
>NZ_JBAWTG010001009.1:0-257 GCF_037106235.1 Methylobacterium nigriterrae
ATCGCCACCGGCGTCACCAAGGCCGTGATGGTGATGGTCGGCACGCCGCTCGTCGCCCGCCTGATCGGCCTCGACAATCCGCGCTCGGCCATGGCAGTCGGCGGCCTGATGGGCACGGTGAGCGGCGTCGCCGGCGGGCTCGCCGCCACCGACCCGAAGCTCGGGCCCTACGGCGCGCTGACGGCGACGTTCCACACCGGCATCGGGTGCCTCGTCGGCCCGTCGCTGTTCTTCCTGATCGTGCGGGCGCTGGTGGG
>NZ_JBAWTG010001010.1:0-257 GCF_037106235.1 Methylobacterium nigriterrae
TCATGTTGGTGATCTGGGTATTTATTTATTCGACAGCCCTCACCAACGATTCCGCCTCTTTTCTCCATTCCTTCGGAGTGACCAAAACTGTGTGGTCGCACAATCCGTTCTATGGTCTGGTTGTCATCTGCATCATGGTGGCGATCGCCTCACGAGCGGAAAAGATCCTTTTCCGAATCTCGACGGTGATGGTACTCACGAAACTGTCTGTCGTGACTTTCCTCGGCCTCGCGATCATCGGCAGCTGGAACCTGGCG
>NZ_JBAWTG010001011.1:0-257 GCF_037106235.1 Methylobacterium nigriterrae
GACGTAGACCGTGCCGTCGGCTGATTCGCCAGATCAGTCCGCAGGAAGATGTCGGTTGCGAGTGCCAGTGTGTCCGCATGACAAAAGACGTGCAGATCACTTTCGATTGCGCCGACCCAGGAGGATTGGCGGAGTTCTGGGCCGAGGCACTCGGATACCAGTTGCAACCACCGCCTGAAGGGTTCGACTCGTGGGATGCGGCCCTTGCCGCGTTCGGCGTGCCACGCGAACAGTGGAATTCGAGATCGGCGATCCTG
>NZ_JBAWTG010001012.1:0-257 GCF_037106235.1 Methylobacterium nigriterrae
TAGAGCGTGAACTGGCTGACCACCAGCACCGGGGCACCCTCGTCCGCGGCGGAGCGCTCGCCCCGCAGGATCCGCAGGTCCGCGATCTTGCGGGCGATCGTCGCGACGTCGGCGGGCCCGTCGTCGTGGGTCACGCCCACGAGCGCCACCAGGCCCGGCCGGTCGATCGTGCCGACGACCTCGCCGTCCACGGTCACGCTGGCCCGGGTCACCCGCTGGACGACGGCCCTCACGAGGCCACCTCCGCCCGGACGGCC
>NZ_JBAWTG010001013.1:0-257 GCF_037106235.1 Methylobacterium nigriterrae
GTCGACGGCCTTGCGGCCTGTGCCCGCCTGGCACCGCGGGTGCTGTGGAGCAACGCCGCCTCGCTCTACGCCTGGATCGTCGCCGAGATCGCCCACGACCCGAGCGTCCCGGCCGCGGTCGTCGCCGGAGCGGAGGCCGTGATGTTGCGGCATCACTGGCCGGACGGCCGGCGCAATCCCCTGCACGCTCCCCCGCGGACCGCAGGGGAAAGGCGGCGGCGCGTCTGCTGCCTGCGCTACCTCTTGCCTCAGCTCGC
>NZ_JBAWTG010001014.1:0-257 GCF_037106235.1 Methylobacterium nigriterrae
GAAGGCTGCTGAACGGACGGAGGAACAGGCACAAAGCAGTTCAGCATGAAAGCTTTGTCCTCATATTTTGCCGGCATAGGAGCTGTTTCTTTTTACTGATGTCACTGCAGTATACAAAGAAACAGTTCTTTCTTGCTGTTGGCTGCATAGTCAAGGATTGGTTACAGGGGGGAATTGCCATATGAAGCTTTGCCAAGCATGCGGGCGGGAAATGCCGGCCGCAACAAATTCTTGTGCCCATTGCGGGCACTCTCATT
>NZ_JBAWTG010001015.1:0-257 GCF_037106235.1 Methylobacterium nigriterrae
AAGATAATCACGGTTACAACCTTCACCAGGGAAAACCAGTATTCCGCTTCCCCGAATCCTTGTACCGACAAGTAGTTCAAGCCGAACATAATCAGCAGGAACAGGACGCTCCACAGCAGGGAAGAACTGTTTGGGAAACAAAATTTCATTACCATGGTGACCTCTTATAATTCAGCCGCAATGGTTATCGCCCAGTTGTACCAATAGTTCCAGCCAAGCGCAAAGCCAAGCGCCGGATCAATAAATTTCGTGGCATA
>NZ_JBAWTG010001016.1:0-256 GCF_037106235.1 Methylobacterium nigriterrae
ACTCCCCAGACATCATAGCTCCGCTCAGGAGTCAATCGGGTTCGCTTCCCGAGACGATGGTGTTTTGCCTTTTACCGGGTGCGCATGCCGTGCGTGCTCCTGCTTTGACGCGGCCCGAGCAGGGCTGTGAACGATGTTTCGCGAGACGATGAGGACTGCCATCGCGGGCGCCCGAACGCTGGCGCAGATGGACGAGCTGTCCCGCCAGGTGTGGCAGGCACATGCTTCCGGTGCTGTGGACGATGCGGGCGCTCAG
>NZ_JBAWTG010001017.1:0-256 GCF_037106235.1 Methylobacterium nigriterrae
GATCTTCTCGACGATGGCCTGTGCCTCCTCGTCACTCAGCGCCTTCAGGACTGCCGGGAGCAGCTCCTTGCGCTCATCCCGCACGCTCTGCTGGAAGACTTTCCGCAGCTCGGCGACCTTCGGGCCAAACTCCTCGCTGCCCTTGGGCGTCTGCTCAAGCTCAGCCAGCAGCTTGCGGGTTTGTTTGTTGTCGTTCAGGGCGGCGCTGACGAGGTCCTTGGTTTCCTTGTGCTTGCGCAGAACCGGGAACAGGTGC
>NZ_JBAWTG010001018.1:0-256 GCF_037106235.1 Methylobacterium nigriterrae
GTTTCAGACCGCCCCGGCTTCTTGCCGCGTCAGCCGGTTTGCGCTGCCGCGTTCAAGTTCCTCGGTGCGCTTCCAGTTCATGCGCGCCGAGCCGACAGGTGGTTTGCGGCGTTTGATCGATCCCACCGCTAGGTCGGCAACCTGCGACTGATCAGTTCGTCCGCTGGGCGTAGATCGACCAGGTGTTCGGCGCGTAGGGGCCCGGCACCTCTTCGCCCGATCGCCATGGCCATGCCGGCTGTTCACGCTCGACGTC
>NZ_JBAWTG010001019.1:0-256 GCF_037106235.1 Methylobacterium nigriterrae
ATCTCTGGTACGGCGTGCGCACGCCGGACGGCCGCTGAGGCGCGCGCCCGGAGCCGCATTCGGGCGGCTCCGGTTTCCCCTGGACTGTGTTCGGAACGCGCTTGTCTCGGTCGGCAGCCGTGGAATACTGGCCTGCACCGCATAAGACTTCACCCACTGCCCGAGCGCCGTCCTGATGAGTGCAGCGAGCCCCAAGACCCAGGACAAGACCCAGGACAAGGCGGCCGAGCCGTCGATGGAGGAGATCCTCGCCTCC
>NZ_JBAWTG010001020.1:0-256 GCF_037106235.1 Methylobacterium nigriterrae
CCTGATCGATACCAAGAGCAACGCTAACCTGCGCAACGCGCCGACGCTGACCGATGCCAACGTGGAATCGGCCAACATTGAGAGCCAGGTCGAGATCCTGAAGTCCGAGCGCATCATGCGGCGGGTGGTGGAGAGCGAAAATCTCGCCGACGACCCTGCCCTCATGGGCGGCCCGGTCGAGCGCACCATCGCCGAGGTGATGGATAGGGTCAAGTTCTGGAAGCGGCCGATCCCGACGATGCCGGGCGAGGACCCC
>NZ_JBAWTG010001021.1:0-256 GCF_037106235.1 Methylobacterium nigriterrae
TGCCCCCGAAGAACAGCCCGAGCACGAAGGAGATCCCGACGCCGACAAGGCCGATCACCAGTGAGATGCGCGCGCCGTAGACGATGCGGGAGAGGAGGTCGCGCCCGAGCCGGCCGGTGCCGAGCAGGAACAGGGTCCCGCCCGCGGGCGGGCAGATCAGGTGCCGGTCACCCGGCACGAGGCCGAGATAGCGATAGGGCTCGCCGCGGCAGAAGAACCAGACGGGCGGGGGCGTCGCGGTGTCGACGATGTAGCC
>NZ_JBAWTG010001022.1:0-256 GCF_037106235.1 Methylobacterium nigriterrae
TCGAGCTCGCGCCGCAGGCGGGCGATCTCGGCGGCCTGATCAGCCGGAGAGGTCAGAGGTGAAGCCGCCGAAGGCTTAGGTCCATGGCTCACCGCCAGCGGCAGGCTGCCCTGCAGGCTCGCGCGCCAGGCCCGCAGCATCGAGGGCTGGATGCCAAGCTCGGCTGCAATCTGCATCTGTGGCCGGCCGCTGCTCTCCAGAAGGGCCACCGCCTCGCGCTTGAACTCCGGCGTGAACGTTCGTGTCGTTGTCCCCA
>NZ_JBAWTG010001023.1:0-256 GCF_037106235.1 Methylobacterium nigriterrae
TCCTGCCGCCGGTCCTGACCTTCCTGTCGGCGCCGGTGCTCGGCGGACCGGTCTTCCGGCTGCTCGGCCAGAGCGCGGTGCTCGGCTACCTCGGGGCCGGCGTCCTGATCGGGCCGTTCGGGTTCTCGCTGATCGCCGAGCCCGAGACCGCCGCGAGCGTGGCCGAGATCGGCGTGGTACTGCTTCTCTTCCTCGTCGGGCTCGAGCTGCACGTCTCGCAGCTCGTCTCGATGCGGCGCGACATCTTCGGGCTGGG
>NZ_JBAWTG010001024.1:0-256 GCF_037106235.1 Methylobacterium nigriterrae
GCCCGCCTCCTCATCACCCTCGAGCCGCCGCGCGGTCACGAGCGGCGTGCCTCGGCTGGCGCCCGTCCTGTCGAGGCCGAACAGGAAGGCGATGGTCGAGCCCTCGGGGCCCGGCGGGATCTGCCAGCAGCGCGCCAGAGCCGCGCGCAGCTCACTCCAGTTGTTCAGGTCCGTGCGCTCCTCGCGCCGGTCCGGTGGCTCCTGGGCGGAGGCCGGTGCCGCGGCCGCGAGCGCCGCCGCGAGGCAGAGGCCGGTC
>NZ_JBAWTG010001025.1:0-256 GCF_037106235.1 Methylobacterium nigriterrae
TTGGACTCCGGAATGAAGCCCGTACCGATAAACGGAACGAGGGCAAAGCTGCCGACCAACATGAGCAAGGAAATCAGAGACACCATCAGCTTATGGTTCAGCGCCCAGCGCAACACGCGCTGATACAGTTCCACGCTGCGTCCTGTTCCTTCTTCTTCGTGCTTCAGGTTTTTCTGCTTCAGCAGGAACAGTTTGGCAAGCAGCGGCACGATGGTCACTGCCACAATGAGCGATGCCAGAAGCGAGAACACGACTG
>NZ_JBAWTG010001026.1:0-256 GCF_037106235.1 Methylobacterium nigriterrae
GTCCCGGGCCGATTTCGACAATGGTGGAAGAGGTGAGGTCTCCGGCCGCCCGCGCGATCTTTCCGGTGAGGTTCAGGTCGAGCAGGAAATTCTGGCCGAGCGCTTTCTTCGCGGCGAGGCCATGACGCTGGATGATTTCACGAAGCGGCGGCAGGCCGTCCGGGCTCATCGCGCGCCCGCGCGGTTCTCGTGATCGGCGAGCGTGCGCGCAAGCTTCAGCGCGGCAATCAGGCTGCCGGGACGGGCGGCGCCCTTG
>NZ_JBAWTG010001027.1:0-256 GCF_037106235.1 Methylobacterium nigriterrae
GATGTCCTCTGAGGCACTGACGATGATGCGCCTCGCGATGAACCGCGGATCCTCGCCCGCCTCGATCATCCTGGCCAGGTAGTGGAGCGCGGCGTCGACATCCGATCCCCGCACGGACTTGATGAATGCGCTGATCACGTCGTAGTGCTCGTCGCCGTTCCGGTCATAGCGGAGGAGCGCGCGATCGACCGCGAGGGCCACGGTCTCCGCGAGGACGACCGGCTTGCCCTCAGTGCTCGTGGAGCTCGCCGAGAGG
>NZ_JBAWTG010001028.1:0-256 GCF_037106235.1 Methylobacterium nigriterrae
GGCCGCGAGATCCCGGAATTTGGCCCGGGCGACACTATCGTCGTCAGCGTGAACGTCGTCGAGGGCGAGCGCAAGCGCGCCCAGTCGTACGAGGGCGTCGTGATCGGCCGCCGCAACCGGGGACTGAATTCCGCTTTTACGGTGCGCAAGATCTCGTCTGGCGAGGCCGTGGAACGGACCTTCCAGCTCTATTCCCCGCAGATCGCAGGCATCGAGGTGAAGCGCCGTGGCGATGTGCGCCGTGCTACACTTTATT
>NZ_JBAWTG010001029.1:0-256 GCF_037106235.1 Methylobacterium nigriterrae
GGAAGCCACCGGAGAACCGGCTGCGGCGTCATTACCGGCATTCCCGATGACCTTGGGCGTCCCGACACTGAACAGATTGGTGCCCTGTACGCCTGACAAGTCGTAGCCCTGGACATGCTGCTCATTGAGGGCAACCGAAATCCCCAGGGCAACCCGCCCCAGATCGTTTTGCACCGAATCGAGCGCATCCGAGCGGAACGTGAGCAAACCACCCAGTTGCCCGCCCGTGATCATGCTGTCAGCCATCTCGACCAGC
>NZ_JBAWTG010001030.1:0-256 GCF_037106235.1 Methylobacterium nigriterrae
GAAAGCCGAAGCAGGAAAAGGCACCGCCCAAGCCTGAAAGCACATTCGCCAGCCAGATCAAGCCCTCTGCGAATGCCAATACACCGCACGGCAAGGGCAAGAACTAACGGCGTGATGCTCCTGCGGAGCGGGGCGGGATGTCGATGAAGATCGTGATCGAGTTCTATCGCACCCGCGGCGCAGATGGCGCGCATGCTGTCGTCGGTCGTGAAACCGTGGAGGTGGACGGTCTCGACGGCGCCATCGCGGCCGCGCG
>NZ_JBAWTG010001031.1:0-255 GCF_037106235.1 Methylobacterium nigriterrae
CCTCAGCGCGCAGGTGCAGCTAGGTCGAGAAGCCGCCCTGGCGGCATACCGGCCCGGCGAGATCCGCCTGTCCTTCGGCGGCGCTCCTCTCTGACCGGCCGCCGTCTCGCGGGTGCTCAGCTTCTCGTAGGGTGCTCGCGAGCGCGTCACCGGAGGCCGCTTAAGCGCCAGCGGAAGTTGGAATGCGGGCACGAAGCCGACGTTCCGCTTCGCGCCCAAATCAGCCGTTCAGCCATCTCAGGCGACATCTCCGAA
>NZ_JBAWTG010001032.1:0-255 GCF_037106235.1 Methylobacterium nigriterrae
CCGGCCCGGGCGCTCCGCGAAGCCGCGCGCCTGGTGGCGCCGGGCGGGCGCCTCCTCGTCGTCGATTTCGCGCCCCACGAGCGTGAGTTCCTACGCGAGTCCCAGGCGCATCGCCGCCTCGGCTTTGCGGCCGAGCAGGTCGCCGGCTGGCTCGCCGATGCGGGCCGCGGCGCCGTCGAGACCCGCGACCTCGCCCCGACCGCGCCAGCCGAGCACCCGCTCACCCTCACCCTCTGGCGCGCGGCCGAAGCCTTG
>NZ_JBAWTG010001033.1:0-255 GCF_037106235.1 Methylobacterium nigriterrae
CCTGTTACCCCTCCGCCGCAGGAGACACGGCGTGGGTGGCCAGTTGTGCGGCGTGATGTGCTCCGGTGCATTCCGCTTTGCATCGCAGTCGTCATGGTGACGGCAGCAAATTCTGCTGACCTGCAGCAGCCTCCCGGCCGGGAGGGGGAAGCGGCTCGGAGTGAGGCCATGGTCAACAAGGCTGCGGCCCTGGTAGAGGCGCGAGGAAAGGCAGACTTCTCCGAATTCAGAAAACGCGACAGTGAATGGCGGTTC
>NZ_JBAWTG010001034.1:0-255 GCF_037106235.1 Methylobacterium nigriterrae
CAGATCGGCGCGCGCCCCGACGTTCCTGACCTTGGGGACCAGGGCGTTCAGGGCTCCGCGATCCTCGTTGGCCAGCTCCTCGAAGCTCTCGAGCTTGAGGATCAGCGCGTCCTGCATCGGGGCACGTCGGTCAGAGAAGATCCTACAGCCTAAGTCAGGAAAACGACCTCCGCGACATCCTATGATAGGTTATTTGCGGCCGCCGACGATTAAGGTCATGGTGGGTGCCGTCGCTTGCTAAAGGCATCCGGGCGC
>NZ_JBAWTG010001035.1:0-255 GCF_037106235.1 Methylobacterium nigriterrae
TCACGGAAGAGTTCCTCGAGCACTTTCGCGACTGGCGAGAGGTCGTCAGCGTTTCCTCCGTCGGCGACCACTTCGACGAGCTGCACACGCGCTCCGACGACCCGTGGTCGGTGCGCACCCGCTGGTACGAACGTCGCAAACGCGCCATCACCATGGCTTCGCTCCCGCGCAAACGCTTCACGCGAGCTCTGGAGATCGGATGTTCGATCGGTGAGTTGTCCGCCGAACTTGCCGACCGCTGCGACCGCCTCCTCG
>NZ_JBAWTG010001036.1:0-255 GCF_037106235.1 Methylobacterium nigriterrae
GTGCTGGCGCATTCGGATATCGCGCCGGCGCGCAAGGCCGATCCGGGGGAGAAATTTCCGTGGGGCCGCCTTGCGGCATCGGGCGTCGTCCGTTTCGTCGAACCGGCCCCGGTCCGCGAAGGACGTGTTCTCATGCAGGGCAGCGTCGGCGACGCCGTGGAAAGGCTGCAATCGATGCTGGCGCTTTATGGCTACGGCGTGGAAATCAGCGGGGTCTTCGACGACTTGACGCGGCTGGTCGTGACGGCGTTCCAG
>NZ_JBAWTG010001037.1:0-255 GCF_037106235.1 Methylobacterium nigriterrae
GAAACAGGATGCGGAATTGTTCCTTGTCGGCGAACGCCATCGCCGTGCGGCAATAGTCGATCACCGCTGTCCACGACGATAATACCGCTTTCTGCTTCAACTCTCCCTTGGCGATGCGGCTCGCAGCCGCGGCGATCAGCTTGATTTCAGTGATGGCGGAGTCGCCAAGCCCACTGGTTTCCTTCAGCCGCAGCTCTGGAGCGTGAACGACCTCGGCGAATGAACCGAACTTTCCGATCAGCATTTTTGCAAGGG
>NZ_JBAWTG010001038.1:0-255 GCF_037106235.1 Methylobacterium nigriterrae
GCGGGGGAATCGACGAACCCGGATGAGATTTTGCAGGCTAAACTCTTCGTGCAGCGCAAGGCCCATTACCAGGCGTCCCTGCGCAACTATGATGCCCAGATTGCCAGCGCACAGGCGAATCTGAAGACCAGTCGGGACGAAGAGGTGATGCTGCGGCAGCGGCTCGAGACGTTGCGGGCGATCGAGACCATGCGCGGAACGTTGATGGATAAGGAAGTCGGCTCCAAGCTCAATTTCCTGCTGTCGCGCGACGCG
>NZ_JBAWTG010001039.1:0-255 GCF_037106235.1 Methylobacterium nigriterrae
GGCGATCGCTTCGCGCTCTCGAGCGGACCGTTCCGCGAGATTGCCCGCTCCGAGCGGTACCGGCAGGAGACCTCGCACGTCACAGACTCTTACGCCTGGAGGGACCTCGGAACCCCCGCCAGGATCATCGCCTGCGCGCTGGCCGGCCTCGTCGGCATCGCGCTCGGCGGCATCGGCACCGTCAATCACCAACTCGTGCTCTCGGTGGGCGACGCGCGCCTGCCGAGCGGCGTGACCGTGGCGCTCGTCCTCGTC
>NZ_JBAWTG010001040.1:0-255 GCF_037106235.1 Methylobacterium nigriterrae
CCACCCTCGTGCTCGCGCACAACAAGACCCTCGCGGCCCAGCTGGCCAACGAGTTCCGCGAACTCATGCCCAACAACGCCGTCGAATACTTCGTCTCCTACTACGACTACTACCAGCCGGAAGCATACGTTCCGCAGACCGATACCTTCATCGAGAAGGACTCGTCGATCAACGCCGAGGTCGAGCGACTTCGACACTCCACCACGAACTCGCTACTCAGTCGCAGGGATGTCGTGGTCGTCTCGACCGTCTCCT
>NZ_JBAWTG010001041.1:0-254 GCF_037106235.1 Methylobacterium nigriterrae
CATGCTCGTTCGTGCGGCAGGAAGCGACGCATCATCTTTTGCTCGGAGGCGGGTCGTGGACGTCATCGTCAATCCGATCGGGGCGGCCGGCACCGAATGACCGGGTTGAGGGCGAACCGGTCATTCTGGCGGTGCGCTGCAATCTCTCGGAGACGCAGATCCTATTGACGCTGACCACCGCCTCGCTCCTTCTGTTCATGGTTGCCGACAATCTGGCTTGATGTCGGCCGGCGCCGCTCCGAGGCCACGATCCA
>NZ_JBAWTG010001042.1:0-254 GCF_037106235.1 Methylobacterium nigriterrae
GTAACTTGAAAATCGACACAATGGTGTCAGCCACCACCACCACCCCCAAACGTCTAAAACACTGCCTGGCCAACGAAATAGAAACAAGTCATAAAATATATGATGCAAATGCTACTTGCCACAAGTACAGAGTATGCAAATTACCTAAGTTACGTGAATTCCACACGGGGTCTCTACTCGTACCAGTGGATAGTCTCGTAGTAGTTGTGTAGAAAAAAAAGAATGGTCTCTGTTCGAAACAGGTGATATTGCGG
>NZ_JBAWTG010001043.1:0-254 GCF_037106235.1 Methylobacterium nigriterrae
GGCCTTCCGACATGCGCTCGAGGGCGCCGATCAGGTCGTCGTCCGAGCCTGCGGGCTCCGAGCCCGGGGCCTCGAGGTCGGCCAGGATGGCCTTGAGGCGGTCGAGGGTCGCGAGGATCAGAGTCACCGAGTCCGCGGTCGCCGGAAGGCCGTCGCGAAACCGCCCCATCAGCGTCTCGGCCGCGTACGCCAGCGCCTCGAGACGCGGCAGCCCGAGGAAGCCGCAGGTACCCTTGATGGTTTGGACGAGCCGG
>NZ_JBAWTG010001044.1:0-254 GCF_037106235.1 Methylobacterium nigriterrae
GGGAGCGCATCGCGGCGTCTTGAGCGCGGCGAACGGCCCCGAAAACCCGCAATCGTTGCCCGAGCGCAATCCCGACAAACTTCGGCACGTCGCCGACGCGCTCGACAGGTAATTCAGCAGAAGGGCGCAGGCAGTCCACGAGAACGGGCTCTTTCCGAAACCCGTCGATCGAAATGCTCCACTGCCATCAATGTAATTGTTTGCCGAATTTCCGTTTATGACGTCGTTACCAGTACCCCCAACGGCATTTTCGA
>NZ_JBAWTG010001045.1:0-254 GCF_037106235.1 Methylobacterium nigriterrae
GCGGCGACCGCGGGTCCGCTTTGCCAGGACGCAGATAGGCCAGGGATTTGGCCAGAAAATGGTGGTGCCCGCGATGAGAGCCGTTGATTTGATCGGCCGCGCGCAAAAACGCGAGCGCACCAGCGGCCCCGCCTTCTTGTCCGATACTGGAGTGCGCCGGGCCATGCACCAGGCCGTCCATGGCCAATTCCACCACCGTTTCCTCAAACGCCCGGATCAGGTGCATGTGCGTCAGCAGCGTTCCCAGCACCGCC
>NZ_JBAWTG010001046.1:0-254 GCF_037106235.1 Methylobacterium nigriterrae
GTGCGCGACGGTAACGCGGTCAACCTCGGCATCGCGCTCGTGATTGTGACAGGCGTCGGTGTCTGGGGCGCAGCGGTACGCCCGCAACTGCGGATCGCGCCTGTGACCGCCGCCATCATGCTGCTCAGCGCTCCGCCAGGAGTTCCGGTCCACACCTTTGTCGTCGACCGGATCATTGAGATCGCACTGGGCGGCGTCATCGGTGTGCTGGCCACGGTCCTGATCTTCCCTGCCCGCTCGCACGGCGTGGTGAT
>NZ_JBAWTG010001047.1:0-254 GCF_037106235.1 Methylobacterium nigriterrae
GTGAAGAGATCGCTCAGCTGCTGGATGGCAGGTCCCGTCGCCGCGACATGCTCATCGAGTACCTCCATCTCATTCAGGACAAATACCGTCAGATTTCGGCGGCTCACCTGGCGGCATTGGCCGACGAGATGAAACTGGCCTTCTCGGAAGTGTTCGAGGTCGCCACTTTCTACGCGCACTTCGATGTGGTGAAGGAAGGGGCACCGAACGTTGCGCCGTTGACGATCCGGGTTTGCGATTCGCTGACCTGCGCG
>NZ_JBAWTG010001048.1:0-254 GCF_037106235.1 Methylobacterium nigriterrae
CGGCTTCGTGGCGGCCTTCATCGTGGCGCTGATCGTCGTCCACACGCTGCTCGACTACGTGTCGAAGCGCGGCTACGCGCTGTTCGGCTGGTGGCGGCTCGTGGTCGGCGGCCTCGGGCTGGCGGCGCTGGCGCTCTGGGGTTAAGGGGCGGGACCCTCCTTAACGGCTTGTTTACCACGTTCGGCGAATGGTGCGCGTATCGGAATCCCGTGTCTATCCTGTTTTGCGTTCACGGCATCTCGAGCGAGGGAAT
>NZ_JBAWTG010001049.1:0-254 GCF_037106235.1 Methylobacterium nigriterrae
GCCAGTACGGTCGGCTGCGTGGCGGCCACCGCCCTATTGGCGAGCGTCGCGCCCGGCGATGTCCTGTGGGGGCTGCTATGGCTGGTGTTGTCGAACATCTGTTATTGCATCGGCGAGTCGACGGTGGCGTCCTTTCTGCCCAGCTTGGCGCGCTCGCAGTCCATGGGTCGGGTATCCGGCTGGGGATGGGCCTTTGGTTACTGTGGCGGAATGTTGACTCTGGGCCTGGCGTTGTGGGTGGCGACATCGGCGGG
>NZ_JBAWTG010001050.1:0-253 GCF_037106235.1 Methylobacterium nigriterrae
CCTCATCCGGAAGCTGGAACACGGCGCTGCCCTGTCCGAGATCGAGCGCGCCGCCCTGGAGGCACTCACGCGTACCCGGCGCTGTGTTCCCGCGCGGCAAGACATTGCGGTCTACGACAACACGGATCGCGTCTACCTCGTGATGAGCGGCATGGCCGGGCGCTACAAGACCCTCTGGCAGGGCGGCCGCCGGATCGTCTCGTTTGCCGTGCCGGGCGACCTCTGCCGCATGCACAGCTCCGGCCCCTCCGCG
>NZ_JBAWTG010001051.1:0-253 GCF_037106235.1 Methylobacterium nigriterrae
TCAGGGCCGCGACGGGAAACCGGTCGAAGCCGAGCCAGTACCCGGGCAGTTCCTTGTAGTTCAGGAACACCATGAAGTCGGGAAGGACCGGGTGCCCGGAGACGCCGCGCGGCCCGATCTGGCGCATCAGGTACATGCCCATCGCGTAGCCGCCGAGCCCGAAGAAGGCGCCGTGGCCGAGGGACAGGATGCCGCACTAGCCCCAGACGAGGTCGAGCGAGAGGGCGAGCAGCGCGAAGGCGAGGTACTTGCC
>NZ_JBAWTG010001052.1:0-253 GCF_037106235.1 Methylobacterium nigriterrae
GACGTGTCGAAGGCCACACTCGACGCCTATGCCAGCCAGGCCAAGGAACACTCGATCTCCGCCCTCCGGCTCGCCGCGCTGGTCTCGGTGACCTCGGACGCCCGCGCACTCAACACCCTTCTGGAAGATGCCGGGATGATCGTCGTCCCCAAGAAATACGAGGCGCTGATCATGCGCGAAATGGCTGACGAGGCCATCGAGCGGGCGACCCGAGACAGGCAGGCGTTCGACGCACAGTGGAAAGCAAAACGAT
>NZ_JBAWTG010001053.1:0-253 GCF_037106235.1 Methylobacterium nigriterrae
GGCCAGGACCCCGCAGTGACCGGCCTCGTCGTAGCCCTTCTCTGCCGTGGACACGTTCTCCTTGAAGGAGTCCCTGGAGTGGCCAAAACGCTGCTCGTCCGCGCCCTCGCGTCCGCACTCGAACTCGACACCAAGCGCGTCCAGTTCACACCCGACCTCATGCCCAGCGACGTGACCGGCTCCCTGGTCTACGACACCCGCACCGCCGAGTTCTCCTTCCAGCCCGGCCCGGTATTCACCAATCTCCTCCTCG
>NZ_JBAWTG010001054.1:0-253 GCF_037106235.1 Methylobacterium nigriterrae
GCGCCGTAAAGCGTCGAGAGCGAGCCGAGGTACTGCTGCAGCATCGCGGCGCCATCGAAGCCCTTGGCTGCCTTGCCTTCGGCGCTCTGTGCTGCGCCGGAGCCGTCGAGTGCGGCGTGCAGCGAGACATCCTGTGCCTGCTGCTCGGCCCAGGCGATACTCGCCGTGACGGCGGCGGGCCCGGCCGGATAACTGCTCGCTGTAGAGGTGGGGGAGACGAAGGTCTTCGTCTGGAGTGGCGCGGTGGCGATGG
>NZ_JBAWTG010001055.1:0-253 GCF_037106235.1 Methylobacterium nigriterrae
GGAAGAAACGCGTCGCCGCGTCATCCAGGCCGCGGAAAAGCTCGGCTATCACGTCAACCACCTCGCGCGCGGCCT
The DNA here is from genome assembly GCF_037106235.1 of Methylobacterium nigriterrae. NCBI lineage: Bacteria > Pseudomonadati > Pseudomonadota > Alphaproteobacteria > Hyphomicrobiales > Methylobacteriaceae > Methylobacterium > Methylobacterium nigriterrae. The sequence goes on from NZ_JBAWTG010001055.1 coordinate 76, forward strand.
GTTGCGCAAATCGACCGGCATCGTCTGCCTGGTCGTGGCCGAGAGCGATACGCCTTACATATCGCGCATGGTGCGCACGCTTGCCCGCCACATTCAGGAGGCCGGCAAGGTGGCGATGGTGATCGACACGACGGGGCCGAGCGAGAATGTCGAACATGCGCTGAGGCAAACGCTCAAC
>NZ_JBAWTG010001056.1:0-252 GCF_037106235.1 Methylobacterium nigriterrae
CACCGCACGGCCGGCGACTTCGAGGAGGCGAGCCGCTCACCGGGCCTGGATCGCAAGACCCGCGAGCTTCTGGCCGCGATGGTGGCGCCTCGCGGTGCGTTGCCGGCGGACGAAGCCCGCAAGCTGGTGGCCACGCTGGCTCGCCCCTCTGAGCAGACCTCCGTGCCTGTGGCCGTACGGGCGGACGCCGCGCCCCTGCGGGTCGTGTATCCCTCTGCCGAGCAGACCCTGGCGGTCCCATCCGCTCGCTAG
>NZ_JBAWTG010001057.1:0-252 GCF_037106235.1 Methylobacterium nigriterrae
ACGCGACATGGCATGTCCGGCAGGCTCGCTCCTGCGAGTCGTGAGCCGGAGAAGGAGACCGCCGCGACGAAGACCTAAGCCCAAAACGCCAACGGCCCCGCATCGCCAAATGCAGGGCCGTCGAAATTGGTGAGGTCCGGGGACCAATACGCAACTCCCCAGACATCATAGCTCCGCTCAGGAGTCAATCGGGTTCGCTTCCCGAGACGATGGTGTTTTGCCTTTTACCGGGTGCGCATGCCGTGCGTGCTC
>NZ_JBAWTG010001058.1:0-252 GCF_037106235.1 Methylobacterium nigriterrae
CGCGGAGGCCGCCAAGCGGGCCTCCGGCGAGTTGCGCTCGCGCCTCGACGACCTGCGCGAGGCCGTGACCAAGGCCGACATGCGGCTCGAGGCCTTCAAGGCCGAGAACGGGCTCATCGCGTCGAGCGGCCGCCTCGTCGGCGAGCAGCAGCTCACCGAGAGCACCGCGCGGGTCGTCGCGGCCCGCACGCGCACGGCCGAGGCCAAGGCGCGGCTGCAGGGCGTCCGGGACGCGCGCGGCCAGGTGATCGG
>NZ_JBAWTG010001059.1:0-252 GCF_037106235.1 Methylobacterium nigriterrae
GTCATGGATCCAGTTGCAGATGGCGCTCACCCGCTGGTGGCCATTGGCGAGGCCACCGAACTCGGCCTGCGCGACGGGCGTGAGCCGGTCGGAGGAGACGAAACGGCTCGGCAGCAGGAAGGGCAGGATGTCGAGGGGCAACTCGGCAACCGGCGTTTCGCTGAGGGTTGCCGGATCGGCACGGTGGACGGTCAGCTCGACTTCGGCAGTGTAGTCCCGCGAAAACGGACCGGGAGCGACGTTCACTCCCAG
>NZ_JBAWTG010001060.1:0-252 GCF_037106235.1 Methylobacterium nigriterrae
GGCCTTGCGGCAGGTGCTCGGCGACCACGTCGCCCAGAAGGGCTCGCTCGTCTCGTGATCGACCGACGCCTCCTTGATGCGGATCTTCGGCGCCGGGCTGCCGGTGATCACGGTCGCCCTAGCGTTCATCGGAAGAGTGAAGCGGACCACCGTTCCATCGCTCGCCTCGACCTCGACCTCCGTCAAAGCGGCAGCACGATCAGTGCCCGCAGTATGGAACGCGTTTCGTAAAGCCCAATCCGCGAGCGGCGC
>NZ_JBAWTG010001061.1:0-252 GCF_037106235.1 Methylobacterium nigriterrae
GAGGCTGAGGGCTGCGCCCGCTACCACAAGCCGTATCGTCCCGAGGCCGAGGGCGCACTCGCCCTGCCGCAGCATGAGTTTGGCATCGACGTCTTGGCGCTGGTCGGCGTTTTGCGTCATCGCGAGCACCGCTCGGTGCCGGAGATCCACGCGATCCTGCGCGCGCGCGGCGTGCACATCGCGGAGCGCAGCGTCACCAACCTACTCGACCGCTACGACGAGGTGATGGCCGCCCAACTCGGCGATTCCGCT
>NZ_JBAWTG010001062.1:0-252 GCF_037106235.1 Methylobacterium nigriterrae
GTTCCGTGCAAAGATTTTGGTCGTGCAGGTCGATGCCCTCTGGCCGGAGCCTGGCGGCTTCCGTACGGACGCCGACGCGCCCTAGGCTCAAGCCAAGCCGGCCCAAGGCCACCGTATCGTCCGTGACGATGAGCGCGCGTCGCCGGCTGAAGTTCTTGACGCAGGAGACACTATTCATAGAATTCACATCTCAGTGCTCGCCACCTTGAGGGGCGTGTCGGTCGACAAACCCACCAGGTACGGATCCGGACG
>NZ_JBAWTG010001063.1:0-252 GCF_037106235.1 Methylobacterium nigriterrae
GAAAAGGAGAGGGAAGTGATTCTTCAGCTTACTAGCTATCATGGCGGCCAAATATCAGTGAACTTCACCCACGTTGTTCATTTCCAAGCAAACCCCAGCGGCGGAACACAAATACAGGTGCTTGGAGGCGCAAAGGCCATTCATGTGACTGAATCGTATGCCCAAGTCACTCAGATCCTGGCGAAGGGCCGCTAAATACTTCCTGGCGACTGTCGCCGGCGCGACCGCCGGCTTCAGAACAGAATCCCGTTG
>NZ_JBAWTG010001064.1:0-251 GCF_037106235.1 Methylobacterium nigriterrae
GATGAGGCCCGCATCGGCCAGAAGAACACCCTGCCGCGCCGCTTGCGCCCGCCGTGGCAGCCGCCCCTCGGCACCCAAGGATCAGCGCACGGCCTACGCCTACATCTTCGGAGCGATCTGCCCGGAGAAGGGCAAGGGTGCCGGCCTCGTCATGCCCCACTGCGACAGCGAGGCAATGAGCCTGCATCTGGCTGAGATCAGCCGCAGCGTCGATCCCGATGCCCACGCCGTGCTGATGTTGGATGGCGCGG
>NZ_JBAWTG010001065.1:0-251 GCF_037106235.1 Methylobacterium nigriterrae
CGGAGGGGCCGGAGCTGTGCATGCGGCAGAGGTCGCCCGGCACGGCAAACGAGACGATCCGGCGGCCGCCCTGCCAGAGGGTCTTGTAGCGCCCGGCGATGCCGCTCATCACGAGGTAGACGCGATCCGTGTTGTCGTAGACCGCAACGTCCTGCCGCGCGGGAACACAGCGCCGGGTACGCGTGAGTGCCTCCAGGGCGGCGCGCTCGATCTCGGACAGGGCAGCGCCGTGTTCCAGCTTCCGGATGAGG
>NZ_JBAWTG010001066.1:0-251 GCF_037106235.1 Methylobacterium nigriterrae
GTCGAACGCGCTGAACCCGGTCTGGGGCCACAACGACCGCTTCGGCGCCGGCGCCCGGCCCGACCCGATCACCAACGGGCCCTTCATCGGCGCCCGCTCCTCGGCGATCCGCAACGTCGACTTTTCGGCGTTCGACGCGATCGACCCGACCTCCTCCGTCTCGCGCTACGGCAACCCCTACTGAGGCGAGCCTCCGGGAATGCCGAAGGGGCGCCGTTCGGCGCCCCTTTCGTTTGTGCGGTGGCGGAGCC
>NZ_JBAWTG010001067.1:0-251 GCF_037106235.1 Methylobacterium nigriterrae
GCGCAGCTCGGACTCGGTCGGAGACGCTTTGCGGGCCCGCGAAGCCCATCTGTGCGTGCAGAACCGGGGCGCGGCGGTCGGCCTCGGGGTCTACGACGACATCGCCGTCCTCAACTCTGCCCCTCATCAGCCGGAAGCCGAAGGTGCTGCCCATCACGCGGAACGCGGGCTCGCCATGATAGCCAATGTCCTGCGGGCGCTAGGTGGGTCCGACTGGGCGCCCTTGGAGGCGCTGCTGCCGCGCCCGGCGC
>NZ_JBAWTG010001068.1:0-251 GCF_037106235.1 Methylobacterium nigriterrae
CGCGGAGCTCATCGACGCGCAGGAGGCCGGGCCCGCGCACTCGCCCCTGATGGCGATGTTCGACCATGAGCCGGCCACCGAGCTCGACGTGATGACGGACGAGAACGCCTGGACCTACTGGAGCCGCTCCGACGCCTTCACGATGGCGCTCGATGTCGCGGCGAACCCGAAGAGCCACGAGGGCCTCGCCCGCGCGATCGAGGCGTGGCTGCGCCACCTCCTCGCCCTGGAGGCACGCGTCGAGCCGGTCG
>NZ_JBAWTG010001069.1:0-251 GCF_037106235.1 Methylobacterium nigriterrae
CCCGCAAGAAACATCGGCCCATGACCTGACAAGGTCGTGAGTCAACAAGTTTAGCCCGGCCATCACCTTGACGGTGGCCGGGCGAAATCGTCTTCGCGATCCGTGCCGGCGCCGGGATCGGTTTCGAGCGAACCGTCGCCTTCACGCGGGCGCATCCCAACTGGCCGGCGGGGCCGTTGCTGCGCCGCCGCGCCGAGGAGAGCCTCCTTTCCGAGCGCAAGAGTCCCGCTACGGTCCGGGCCTTCTTCGCG
>NZ_JBAWTG010001070.1:0-251 GCF_037106235.1 Methylobacterium nigriterrae
GGCACGGTCAAGCTGGGAGGTCGTCGGCTGTTTTGTCATCGCACCTGCTTTCGTTGTAGGCGTCCCATTGCGATATATGGGGTTTCTGGCGCGTATTACGAGGTTCAAAGGAGGGGATCCTGCCCCCGAGTGAACACAATTGAAGCCTTGCTTTCGCGCTGTAACCTATTAGTGTGTAATTGAGTTCGATTGCTGGCATTGCTTTTGTTAAAGCGCCTCAGGCCCCTTTCCAAAACATCGCTGAAAATTGG
>NZ_JBAWTG010001071.1:0-251 GCF_037106235.1 Methylobacterium nigriterrae
GCGGAAGCCATCTGGGCCACATCTTCGAGGATGGCCCGCCGCCGACCGGCCTTCGCTATTGCGTCAACGGCGTAGCCCTCGACTTCCACGCCGCCTGAGCGCGAAGCCAACCGAACAGATCGATCCTCCCTCGCGGCCAATTCCGCCCCGCGCGCAATTGACGCATCTCCGTGCATCTGCCTACTCTGGGTCGGGGACGGAAGATTCATGCCAAGTGGAGGAGAGGATTGATGAATTTCGCACGCATTTTG
>NZ_JBAWTG010001072.1:0-250 GCF_037106235.1 Methylobacterium nigriterrae
GACCGTGGTGGACCCGTGCCGCTTGGCCGCGACGGCGTAGGGCAGATCGGCCCGGCTCAGCTTCAGGATGTCCGTCGCGGTGCCGAGCCAGTCCAGAACGTCGTCGGGCAGGCCGACGCGGATGCGCCCGCCGATGACCGCGATGGTGGCGGGCACCGCCCCGTTCGCGCACACCACGGCCTCCACGTCACGCGCGGTGGCGACGTTCTGAGGATAGGGCATGCCGTGGGTGATGATCGTGGATTCGAGC
>NZ_JBAWTG010001073.1:0-250 GCF_037106235.1 Methylobacterium nigriterrae
GGGCCGGGCGCCGAACACCGTCTCGAAGAAGGAGCGCTCGGCCTCCGCATCCTCGCGGATCCCGGCGCGCACGCGCGGCGCGGCCGGCCGCTCGGCCCGGCGCGGCCGCGCCGGCGGCTGCCGGAGCTCGGCCGGGCGCGGCACCGGCAGCGGCACCATCGGGACGATCCGTGCGGCCTGCGGGGCCGGAAGCGGCCGGGCCGCGCGCAGGAGCTCGTCGGCGGCGTCCGGCACCGTCGCGGCGGCGGTC
>NZ_JBAWTG010001074.1:0-250 GCF_037106235.1 Methylobacterium nigriterrae
CAAGCGACACGACCTACCTCACGTCCGTTTGGCGCGGATGCCCCGCCCGAATTCTATTGAATACCGGCGGCGACCTGACTGTCCTGCGGCCGCTGCCGTCCCGGTTCCCCCGCCGAAGCTTCTACTCGTTACCCGACGCTTCCAACTCCCCTGGTGATCAGAACTCGAACGCCGGCGCCCGCCGGAATCCGGGAAGAGGCCGGATCGCCGCATTGAAGGCGCGGCGGCACGAAACCACACCACCCTCCTT
>NZ_JBAWTG010001075.1:0-250 GCF_037106235.1 Methylobacterium nigriterrae
ACGATGCCGGAGTAGGTCACGTACAGGCCGAGCTCGTCCCCGGCCTCGGGGAGGCGGCGGCCCGAGGAGATGCAGTGCAGCACGCCCGTGAAGGGGCTCCTGCGCATCTCGTCGGCGAGCACCGCCTCCATGTGCTCGTCGGCGTCGCGGGACTGGATCACGAGGGGCAGGCCCGTGGCCCGGGCGGCCTCGATATGGGCGCGCAGGACCCGCTCCTGCACGGCCTCCGGGGCCGCGTCGTCGTAATGGT
>NZ_JBAWTG010001076.1:0-250 GCF_037106235.1 Methylobacterium nigriterrae
TCCGGCTCGACATCACCGCGCGGGTGAGGCCGGCGGGGCTCGATCTCGCGGTCGAGATCGGCAATCCGGGCGAGGTTCATCTGCCCTACGCGGTCGGCTTCCACCCGGCCTTCCCCTGGCCGTTCGCGGGCGGGACCCGGGCGGCGGGCGGCGGCAACGCCGTCGTGTTCGAGGAGCCGGAACGGCCGATGGTGCCGGAGGTGGGCGAGGGCGGGCTGCTGGCGCGGGCCGAGCGGCCGGTCCCGCTCGA
>NZ_JBAWTG010001077.1:0-250 GCF_037106235.1 Methylobacterium nigriterrae
TCGACGGCCTGGTCGACCGGTCTGCGGACGGGTCCGGTCGCGACGTGTCGGTCTCGCTGGCCCGCACGGCGGCCCGGCTGCTGGACGCGCCGGGGCGCGACCCGGACCCTCCTCCCGCTGCCGTGCCGCCGGCGTCGACCACCGTGACCCACGCCGGCGTGCGGACCGCGCGCCCGGCCCTGCCGGTCGACGACTACCCCGCGCCGGCGCACCCCTGGGGCTCCGACCCCCCGCTGTGGGCATGAAATCT
>NZ_JBAWTG010001078.1:0-250 GCF_037106235.1 Methylobacterium nigriterrae
CTTCCCGCATCTCGCGCCGCTGATCGAGGCCCGTGGAGAGGGTGGCCCGCGCGAGGCCGGACTCGCCCCGCGGGTGCGCTCGGCGTCGAGCGCGAAGTCGATCATCATGATCGCGTTCTTCTTCACGATGCCGATGAGCAGGAACACCGCGATGAGCGCAATCACGGTGAATTCCGTGCCCGAGACCAGGAGGGCGAGCAGCGCCCCGATGCCGGCCGAGGGCAGGGTCGAGAGGATCGTGACCGGGTGG
>NZ_JBAWTG010001079.1:0-250 GCF_037106235.1 Methylobacterium nigriterrae
TGGTGATGCAGGGTGCGCGCCTGGAAGACGCCGTGGCGTGGATTCTGGGCGCTGGCGGCAAGGCAGTCATTGCGCACCCCGGTCGTTACCCCTACAAGCCCGCGCAGCGGAAATCGCTGTTCGCCGCGTTCAAGGATCTGGGCGGCCAAGGCCTGGAGGTCGTCACCGGCAGCCACACGCCGGAACAATATCGTCAATATGCCCGCGTGGCGCGCGAATACGGGTTCGAGGCCTCGCGCGGGTCCGATTT
>NZ_JBAWTG010001080.1:0-250 GCF_037106235.1 Methylobacterium nigriterrae
CTCACCCATCAGACCTGAGACGGCGACGACCGGTGCGCCTTTGACTTGCGGCAGCCAGTGATCCACATCCTCGCGTAACTTTGCGATCTGACTTGGCGCCCGATCCATCAGATCCCATTTGTTGACCGCGAGTACGATCGCACGGCCTTCACGTTCGATAAGATCCGCAAGGCGCAAATCCTGCTCTTCGAAACGGTTTTGCGCGTCCATCATCAGCACGACCACTTCGGCGAAACGAACCGCGCGTAAT
>NZ_JBAWTG010001081.1:0-250 GCF_037106235.1 Methylobacterium nigriterrae
TGCATAAGGGCGCGGCCGAGATCATCGAACGCTCGCGGCCAGTTTAACCCTTATAACTCCGCACCCGCTTCAGCATCTGTTCCACATGGGCAATCGGCGTTTCGGGCTGAATGCCGTGGCCGAGATTGAAGATCAATCGACCGCCGGCGTAGTTTTCCAGCACATCGTCGACCGCGCGATCCAGGGCTGCTCCGCCGGCAATCAGCACCAGCGGGTCGAGGTTGCCCTGGATGGCAAGGCGGCTCTGCAC
>NZ_JBAWTG010001082.1:0-249 GCF_037106235.1 Methylobacterium nigriterrae
CGCATCACCAAGGACGGCGTCACCGTCGCCAAGGAGATCGAGCTCGCCGACAAGTTCGAGAACATGGGCGCCCAGATGGTGCGCGAAGTGGCCTCGAAGTCGAGTGATCTGGCGGGCGACGGCACCACGACCGCCACCGTTCTGGCGGCTGCGATCGTGCGCGAGGGCGCCAAGTACGTCGCCGCCGGCATGAACCCGATGGACCTGAAGCGCGGCATCGACCTCGCCACCCAGGCCGCCGTGAAGGAC
>NZ_JBAWTG010001083.1:0-245 GCF_037106235.1 Methylobacterium nigriterrae
CGTGCCTTCAGGCGCTTCACGCCAGGCGAGTGCCGCAACTATCTGGCAGCCGCAGGCTACGATGCATATGACCCAATCTGATCGGATGCAGCTCTAGCAGGGTGCGGGTCGGATCATGGAGGTAGCCCGAGACGGTCCGGGCTCCAAAGCCGAGGCTGCGGACGGCCTCGACGAAGAGGGTCGCGAGATCCCGGCAGGAGCCCACACACAACGCAAGGGTCTGGCTCGGCGACTGCGTGCCTTCG
>NZ_JBAWTG010001084.1:0-244 GCF_037106235.1 Methylobacterium nigriterrae
CCAGGCCAGCATCACCTCGCCGTCGCGGGCGTGGTCGATCGCGAGCGCCTTGGTGAAGTCCGGCGTCTCGGGGATCACCGGCCCGTCGAGACCCTCGAAAGAGACCTCGACGGCGCCCGCCTTCACGCCGGCCTTGTCGAGCACCGCTCTCAGCGGCACGCCCGTCCAGCGGGCGTTGCCCATGGCGCCGTTGGCGAGCTGGCCGCCGGCCATGCGCGGCTCGAAGAAGCCGCGGGAATTGCCG
>NZ_JBAWTG010001085.1:0-244 GCF_037106235.1 Methylobacterium nigriterrae
GAACTACGCCCAGTTCCTGTTGCGGGCCGTGCTCCCGCACGTCCTTCACGTCATCACGGCGATCGCCGCTGGATATGCCGTCGGCTCCGAGTTCTCGCGCCGCCGCCGTGCCTGGCTCCGGGCAGCCGGCGGCAGCTGCCTCACGGCCCTGGTCGGCAAGCTCGCGCCGCTGTTCGGCATCTTCCTGCTGATGATGGCCGCCGAGGCCGGCCTCATCCATGGACTGTTCCATGTCCCGTTCCGC
>NZ_JBAWTG010001086.1:0-244 GCF_037106235.1 Methylobacterium nigriterrae
GCTCAATGCGGGCCGCGCGGGCGTGCGGGCGACCGACGAGACCGTCGCGCAGGCGCAGGCGGGCTACCGCCCCACCGTCGCCGTCTCGGCCGATATCGGGCTGCAGCAATTCGAGGGCCGCCTCAGCGGCCAGCAGTTCAAACAGACGACCCGGCCCGGCGGCGCCGGCCTGACCGTCAACCAGACCCTGTTCAACGGCTTCCAGACCGACAACAACACCCGGCGCGCGGAATCGAACGTGCTG
>NZ_JBAWTG010001087.1:0-243 GCF_037106235.1 Methylobacterium nigriterrae
TGGATCTGTTCGTTGAAAGACATGGCCAACTCCGTCCAAAGTTCAGAGATCCAGAAGATGATCCAATCTACAGCTCCCTGCATGGTATCTTTGGCCATTTGCGGCGTGTCGAGTGGGCTGAGATGACGAGGCGGGCATGACGGATAGGCTGGCGCTGTTTCCTGCAAGAGACACCGCCATGTCCCCCCTGCCCACCCGCTTCGCCGGGATCATCCTGGCGTTCGCGCCGCTGTTCGTCCATCG
>NZ_JBAWTG010001088.1:0-241 GCF_037106235.1 Methylobacterium nigriterrae
CGAGCGGCCGCTCGTCGCCTATCCGGGCAAGCGGCCGCTGCTGCAGATGACGGCCCGGCCGCCGCAGCTCGAGACGCCCTTCTCGGTCTTCGACGAGGGCGTGATCACGACGAACGACGCCTTCTTCGTGCGCTACCACCTCGCCGACATCCCGACATCCATCGACCCCGAGACGTTCCGCCTGGAGGTGAAGGGCCATGTCGGGACGCCGGTCTCGCTGTCGCTCGCCGAGCTCAGGGCG
>NZ_JBAWTG010001089.1:0-240 GCF_037106235.1 Methylobacterium nigriterrae
CAGTCTCCAGTTCAGCGCGGCCTGCCCGCGAGGCTTCCTCGTGCTGGCCTGGATCCAGCAGGTCTAGAAGCCCAGCCATAGCGATCTCCCTAGGTGCGTTGCTCTAGGTCAAACGCGCAACCGGCTGATCCAGCCCAAATTTGGTCATTGTCTCCTGTATGAGGGGGGCTTTAGTCTCAACCCTCACGTTTCGATGTGCGTATTAACGCCGAGCCGTGCGATGATGCAGCCTCTGTGGAA
>NZ_JBAWTG010001090.1:0-240 GCF_037106235.1 Methylobacterium nigriterrae
GGCAGCCGTAGGCCGTAGGAGAGTTGATGCCATCGAGAGCCCTGCCGCTTCATGGAGAGGGCAGGATCAGGGCGGCAAGGTTAATGAGGGATTACCTCTCTGCGCTGCCCCGCTGCCTGCTAGGGAGACGGCAGCGGGGCGTGTCGTAGATCTCACGACCGAGCCAATACGCAACGCGGCTCGCCAGCAGGATGCCAAGGCGACGATTAAGGCGCCCTTGGAGCCGCCGGCCGAATGCAG
>NZ_JBAWTG010001091.1:0-239 GCF_037106235.1 Methylobacterium nigriterrae
AGCAGGCAGCGGGGCAGCGCAGAGGTAATCCCTCATTAACCTTGCCGCCCTGATCCTGCCCTCTCCATGAAGCGGCAGGGCTCTCGATGGCATCAACTCTCCTACGGCCTACGGCTGCCGCTCTTGCGCGATACCCAATTCCTGTCGGGCTGATCGCACCGCTCTACCGGGCTGACGAGAACGAGTTCGCAAGGCTGCTCGCCCCTATATCCGAGTACGCCCGCGCTCGGATCGCGGTC
>NZ_JBAWTG010001092.1:0-239 GCF_037106235.1 Methylobacterium nigriterrae
GGAGAGGCCGAGGCTGAGCTGCTTGCGGGCCACCGATTGCTTCACCGCCTCGCCTTGACGCTCGAGCTGGTTGCGCACGGCCGTGCGGATGAAGTCGGCGCGGTTGGCGTAGAAGCCGTCGCGAACCAGCAGGTCGACAGGGCCGAGATCGACGAAGCCGAGATTGATCGTCAGCTTCTCGCTGTCCGGCGCTCTCGGCCGGAGCTCTCGCACGTTGCCTGCCATCCCCAAGCCCTCCT
>NZ_JBAWTG010001093.1:0-238 GCF_037106235.1 Methylobacterium nigriterrae
GAGCGCCTTCAGGACGATCTTGATGCCGGCCGCGACGTCGGCATTGTCGCTCGACAGGCCCGCGACCGCCTTCTTGGCGCGCAGCAGCGCGGTGCCGCCACCCGGCACGATGCCCTCTTCCACCGCAGCGCGGGTGGCATGCAGGGCATCCTCGACGCGGTCCTTCTTCTCCTTGACCTCGACCTCGGTCGAGCCGCCGACGCGGATCACCGCGACGCCGCCCGCGAGCTTGGCCAGG
>NZ_JBAWTG010001094.1:0-238 GCF_037106235.1 Methylobacterium nigriterrae
TGCCGATCGGCGTCGGAGGTGTATGCGCCAATCCACACACAGAAGAACGGCCGCGACGGAGGAAGCCTGGCTGATTTGCCCTGCAGGAGTGTTCATTGGTCAATCTGCGCATCCACCACCGAACGACCTACCGCTACCAGCAATCCGTAAGCTTCGGACCGCATCGGCTCTTGCTGCGGCCTCGCGAGTCCCGTGAGGTCCGCCTGGTCTCAAGCGACCTCACCGTAACACCCTCCGC
>NZ_JBAWTG010001095.1:0-238 GCF_037106235.1 Methylobacterium nigriterrae
GGAGCCGAGTTGCACCAAGCGTTGGCGGTTCTCCTCGGAGAGCCCCCCAGCGCTTGCAAAGCCCAGCAGTGACAGCGTCACGATCAGCTCGCCTTCACCACGCGAAATGTGCTGGCCCATGAGAATGAAGACCGCCGTTCGTGCGCCCTCCACGGCGTAGCGGAAGGAAGGATCGTTCATCAGATCGGCCGGGCGCGGCATGTCGGCCTCCAGGTTACCGGAGCACACTGCAGCGAAC
>NZ_JBAWTG010001096.1:0-237 GCF_037106235.1 Methylobacterium nigriterrae
GGCGCGGATGTCGGTGAGGTCCTTGCTGACCTCGTTGCGCATGTCCTGGTCGACCTGCAGGATCTGCAGCCGAACCTCCGCCTGCTTGCCGCGCGCCTCGGCGATCGAGGAGATCTGGCTGCCGCGCTCGCCCTCGATGCGGGCCGCGTCGCGCTCGAGGCTGGTCATGCGCGAGATCGGCACGAGGTTCTTCTGCCAGAGCTCGCGGATGCCCTTGAGCTCCTGCGTGATGAAGGC
>NZ_JBAWTG010001097.1:0-237 GCF_037106235.1 Methylobacterium nigriterrae
CTTCTCGCCGGCGCCGTCGATGATCGTGGTGTTCTCCTTCTCGATGCGCACCCGCTTGGCGCGGCCGAGCATCGGCAGGGTGACGTTCTCGAGCTTGATGCCGAGGTCTTCCGAGATGGTTTGTCCCCTGGTCAGGACCGCGATGTCCTCGAGCATGGCCTTGCGGCGGTCGCCGAAGCCCGGCGCCTTGACGGCCGCGACCTTGAGGCCGCCGCGCAGCTTGTTCACCACCAGCGT
>NZ_JBAWTG010001098.1:0-237 GCF_037106235.1 Methylobacterium nigriterrae
GGCGCGGATGTCGGTGAGGTCCTTGCTGACCTCGTTGCGCATGTCCTGGTCGACCTGCAGGATCTGCAGCCGAACCTCCGCCTGCTTGCCGCGCGCCTCAGCGATCGAGGAGAGATGGCTGCCGCGCTCGCCCTCGAGGCGGGCCGCGTCGCGCTCGAGGCTGGTCATGCGCGAGATCGGCACGAGGTTCTTCTGCCAGAGCTCGCGGATGCCCTTGAGCTCCTGCGTGATGAAGGC
>NZ_JBAWTG010001099.1:0-237 GCF_037106235.1 Methylobacterium nigriterrae
AAGATCTCCGACAACACGGGCTCGGAGACCTACGGCTTCGACGCCCAGACCGAGGAGTACGTCGACATGCTCCAGGCCGGCATCGTCGACCCGGCCAAGGTCGTGCGCACGGCTCTGCAGGGTGCGGCCTCGGTTGCTGGCCTCCTCGTCACCACCGAGGCGATGGTCGCCGACGCTCCGAAGAAGGACGCGCCTCCCCCGATGCCGGGCGGCGGCGGCATGGGCGGCATGGACTTC
>NZ_JBAWTG010001100.1:0-235 GCF_037106235.1 Methylobacterium nigriterrae
CGGCACGCGCCTGACCGAGGCGGATCGGGCCCTGCTGTCCGGCATCACGGCTCAGAGCCGGTGGGTCGGCCCGCATTGCGACCTCATCCGCGAGGGCGAGCGTCCCGAGAACGTCTGCCTCATCACCGCGGGCCTGGCCTGCCGCTACAAGGTCCTGAGCAACGGTAGCCGCCAGATCCTGGCGCTGCTTCTGTCGGGAGACCTGTGCGACCTGAACGTCGCGCTGCTCGGGGCG
>NZ_JBAWTG010001101.1:0-235 GCF_037106235.1 Methylobacterium nigriterrae
CCTTTGAGGACGCCCATCCGGGGCGCCTTGGGGCCGCAACCCAACGAAGAGGATCTATTCCATGGCTGCCAAGGACGTACGTTTCTCGTCTGACGCTCGCGAGAAGATGCTGCATGGTGTCGAGCTTCTCGCCAATGCGGTGAAGGTGACGCTCGGTCCGAAGGGCCGCAACGTCGTGATCGAGAAGAGCTTCGGGGCGCCGCGCATCACCAAGGACGGCGTCACCGTCGCCAAG
>NZ_JBAWTG010001102.1:0-233 GCF_037106235.1 Methylobacterium nigriterrae
TTCCCGGCGACCTGCGGCGACACCTTCGGCTCGAAGTTCGCGGCCACCAACGCCGGCATGCTCTACACCGCCAAGGGCACGGCCGCCTTCCTGGTGCCGTTCGCCAGCCTCGTCTCGGCCGCCTACGGATGGTCGGCGGTGTTTGCGATCGTGATCGGGCTGAACGCGACGGCCGCCTTCCTCGCGCTGTTCGTGCTCAAGCCGATGCGCACGCGCTATCTCGCTGAGGACGG
>NZ_JBAWTG010001103.1:0-233 GCF_037106235.1 Methylobacterium nigriterrae
GCGGCCGGAGCGACATCGGCGGCCTCCGAGCGGGACCGCCAGCCTACACCCAGCACGACGCCCACCGGAATTCGCCAGCAGTGTCCCGTCGTTTTCCAGTCAGCCAATCCAGCCAGGCGAAGAGCGTTTGGGTGGTCCTTTGGGGTGATGTTCGAAAGGAAGATTGCCCGCTGATCGGATCCAAGCCTTGCGGACGGGATTTCTTGGACTCCTCCTGCTGTCTGTATGGGCAT
>NZ_JBAWTG010001104.1:0-230 GCF_037106235.1 Methylobacterium nigriterrae
GGAGCCGAGTTGCACCAAGCGTTGGCGGTTCTCCTCGGAGAGCCCCCCAGCGCTTGCAAAGCCCAGCAGTGACAGCGTCACGATCAGCTCGCCTTCACCGCGCGAAATGTGCTGGCCCATGAGAATGAAGACCGCCGTCCGTGCGCCCTCCACGGCGTAGCGGAAGGAAGGATCGTTCATCAGATCGGCCGGGCGCGGCATGTCGGCCTCCAGGTTACCGGAGCACACTG
>NZ_JBAWTG010001105.1:0-229 GCF_037106235.1 Methylobacterium nigriterrae
CGCCGAGCGCGCCCGGCTCGGCGAGGTCACCCTGGTGCCCGGCATGCCCGTCGACGCCTTCCTGCAGATCGGCGAGCGCACCGTCATCTCCTACCTCACCAAGCCCCTCGCCGATCAGATCTCGAAGGCTTGGCGCGAGCACTGACAGGCTGCGAAGCAGTGCCTGTGCGGCCGAAATGACTGATAGCGTCCCTTGCCTGGGCTCCCGCAATGGATTGAGGCACAGCTT
>NZ_JBAWTG010001106.1:0-229 GCF_037106235.1 Methylobacterium nigriterrae
CGGCACGGTTCTGACCCAAGCCTTCCAGGATGCCTCGCGCCATTGGTTCGAGCTTGGTCAGCGGCAGTGGCAGCGCAACCTCGACGGGGTGAACAAACTAACCCGGGCCAAGTCGGTCCAGGAGTTTGCTGCGATCCAGAGCGAGCTGGCCCGTGAGAGCCTGCAGCACATCGTGCAGGACAGCCGCTCTATCACCGAGACCTCGGCTCGCGCCGTCGAGGAGGCCAGC
>NZ_JBAWTG010001107.1:0-228 GCF_037106235.1 Methylobacterium nigriterrae
CAACTGTGATCTGAATCACGCTGGTAACCCGGTGCGGCAGGTGTGGAGAGCTCAGGACATATCCTGCGCCATTCGCGCAAAGCGTCCTGCCGCTCGCCACCCGGAGGCAGACGGAGTGGCGGTTGAAGCACTAGGTGTCTGGATGCGAGACCTCCTTGGCGGCTGCAACAACCTTGAGGGCTTTCGGGAGCGCGTCCGGATCAGGCGGTTTGGTAACGGGCTTGGCGA
>NZ_JBAWTG010001108.1:0-227 GCF_037106235.1 Methylobacterium nigriterrae
CCAGGTGAGCACTGTCGGACTGGATCTCGCCAAGCACATCTTTCAGCTCCATGGGGCTGACAGCGCGGGCGCCGTGGTCTTTCGCAAGAAGCTGCGCCGTGGCCAGGTTCTCGCGTTCCTTGCAACCCTCCCGCCCTGCACGGTGGCCCTGGAAGCGTGTGGCAGCGCTCACTTTTGGGGCCGCGAGATTGCCAAGCTCGGCCACACGGTGAAGCTGATCGCGCCGG
>NZ_JBAWTG010001109.1:0-227 GCF_037106235.1 Methylobacterium nigriterrae
CTGCCTCGATCCGCAGTGCGGCGCACATCGCGGAGGGCGAGTCGCTTGCCGCCTTCGTGCTGGATGAGGCGACGGAGCGCGGTCCGAACCCCTTCCCGCAAACCAGTGCCGGGGTCGTGCGCCACGTCTGGGCTGCTCGCAGCTTCGAATTCCGCGCGCTCGGTATCCAGTCCGCTGGTCTGCCGTGCCTCCTGACCGCACTTGCCGAACTGCCGCTCTCCGAGCCT
>NZ_JBAWTG010001110.1:0-227 GCF_037106235.1 Methylobacterium nigriterrae
GAGAAAAAGAAAAGGGCGGCCGAAGCGGCCGCCCCTCTGGCTTGTGGTGAACCCGGGATCGCGGCCGGAGTTCAGAGGCTCGTGCGCCTCAGCGAACGAGGGCCGGGGTCTGCGCGACGCTGGAGAATGCCTTGCTGGCCTCCTCGACGGCGCGAGCCGAGGTCTCGGTGATAGAGCGGCTGTCCTGCACGATGTGCTGCAGGCTCTCACGGGCCAGCTCGCTCTGG
>NZ_JBAWTG010001111.1:0-226 GCF_037106235.1 Methylobacterium nigriterrae
TCCTGAGCAACGGTAGCCGCCAGATCCTGGCGCTGCTTCTGTCGGGAGACCTGTGCGACCTGAACGTCGCGCTGCTCGGGGCGATGGACCACAGCATCGCCACGCTCAGCCCGTGCCTCGTGGTCGGGGTGTCGCGCGCGACCGTGGCGGAGCTCAGCACGAACCACCCGCGCATCCTGCAGGGCCTGCTCTGGTCGACGCTGGTCGATCTCGCCACCTGCCGGGA
>NZ_JBAWTG010001112.1:0-225 GCF_037106235.1 Methylobacterium nigriterrae
TCGAGCGCGACCTTGGCCTGCTGCGCCTTGTCGCCTCCCTGGCCGGCCTGGGCCGACTTCTCGGGCGGTGCTTCGGGAACGGCCGGCCCGCCCCGGTTCGACGTGTCCACCCCCTGGCCCTCGCGAGCGGCCGCGGTCGCCTTGCCGCTGGTCGAGGCCGAGATGGCTTCCCGGGCCTCGTCCGTCACGCGCTTGTCGAGGGCGGCGATCCGGTCGCCGCACGCG
>NZ_JBAWTG010001113.1:0-223 GCF_037106235.1 Methylobacterium nigriterrae
CGTTGGGGGCGTCGCCTTCGAGAAGGGCGGGAGCCTGGGGCGGCAACGCCGGGCGGGCGCGCGGGCCATCGTGGGCCAAGCCCTCGCGCATCTCCTGCTTGTGATGCCCGGATTGGCGCTGTACCTGATCGTCCTGCCGCGGATCTACGGCTTCTCGACCCTCGGGCGCCTGGTGGACCTGTTCGTCCTGGCCTGTCCCTTCGTCCTGTCGGTCAGCTTCCTG
>NZ_JBAWTG010001114.1:0-223 GCF_037106235.1 Methylobacterium nigriterrae
CAGCCGCTTCGGGTTGCGGTTCGGCGAGGTCATCTGGCGCCTGCCATGGACCAATCACGACGGCGGCATCAGAACGACCGGCTGGGTTCTCAACAGGGCGTGGGTGCGACGGTGACCCGTGGTCCCATAACGCCCAATCCACGAAGCTCCTCGCGGATTGGACGTTGTGGAAATGCCCAGCCTCGACCCAATGGAAGGGCCGCTCGATTGAGCGGCCCTTTTG
>NZ_JBAWTG010001115.1:0-221 GCF_037106235.1 Methylobacterium nigriterrae
TTCGTGCTCAGAGCTCGGGGTTGGTGCGCGCCGAGAAGCGGTCACGCGCAGTGAACCGGTCGGCCGGCAGGTGCGCGACCGGGCGCCGGAAGATCGCCTCGATGAGGAACCGGCGCTCGATCTCTGATCCTCCCCCGTTTTTGTGGACACGGAGGTTACGTTGCCCAGCGCTGCTCGGCCTGCTCAGGCGTACGGTACCCGAGGGCTGAGTGGAGGCGCTG
>NZ_JBAWTG010001116.1:0-220 GCF_037106235.1 Methylobacterium nigriterrae
CGTGCACGACGGCGCCTACCTCGCCTTCCTGCGGGAGGCCTGGGCGCGGCGCGGCGAGATGCCGGGGATCGGGGAGGAGGTCCTGACGGGGCACTTCGCCCGGCCGCAGATGCACCGGGTTCCCGTCGGCATGCTCGGCCTTGCGGGCCTCTACATGGCCGACACCTCGACGCCGATCCGGGCGGGCACCTGGGACGCGGTCTACGCGTCGGCGCAGGCC
>NZ_JBAWTG010001117.1:0-220 GCF_037106235.1 Methylobacterium nigriterrae
TGGCACATTGGTACTGAATGAAACCTAACGAAGGCTTGCCCTATATTCGGTCTGAGCCGCGCTCTCTACGAGGAGGTGCAGACGAGGCGTAACGGGCCCTGCGGCTCCTATGAGGCGCCGCTCGCGGATTGGGCGTTATGGAGCGCGACCGCCCGCTGCGGTTGTTGAGCGGAAGGTCAATCGAGCCGCGCAACGCTGTCTCGCCGGTTTCGTAGTCCCC
>NZ_JBAWTG010001118.1:0-220 GCF_037106235.1 Methylobacterium nigriterrae
GTCGAGCGTCGCCTCCACGCCGCGGTGGACGCCCCCGATGCCGCCCGTGGCAAACACCCGGATGCCGGCCAGGTGCGCGCAGATCATGGTCGCGGCGACGGTGGTGGACCCGTGCCGCTTCGCCGCGACGGCGTAGGGCAGATCGGCCCGGCTCAGCTTCAGGATGTCCGTCGCGGTGCCGAGCCAGTCCAGAACCTCGTCGGGCAGGCCGACGCGGATG
>NZ_JBAWTG010001119.1:0-219 GCF_037106235.1 Methylobacterium nigriterrae
TCGAACTCGGCAAACGCCTTCAGCCGCTCCACATCGGGGATGGTCAGCGCGGACTTGCTCCAGACGATCAGGTCGCTCGCCCGTAACGCCTGCAGCACGCGGTTGATGTGAACGCACGAGATGCCCATTGCATCCGCCAGATCCGTCTGCGAGATCGCCAGCTCGAAGCTGTTCGCGTCGGCAAGCCCCACGACCTGCAGGCAGACCAAAAGCTCGCAG
>NZ_JBAWTG010001120.1:0-218 GCF_037106235.1 Methylobacterium nigriterrae
CCTGACCCCCTTGGCCACGAGCGGCACCTCAGAGGTTTCCACCATCTCGACGGTGAGCTCGGTCAAGGTCTCTCCGCTTGCCTGATCGGTGACGGGCCGGCGCCGCTCAACTACGACCCTCTCGTCATACAGCGTCACCTCCTGCTCGGCCGGGACCTCGACGACATAGCGGCGGACCCTGGTCGTGCCGCTGTTCTCGGTGCGCTTGCCCACGATCA
>NZ_JBAWTG010001121.1:0-218 GCF_037106235.1 Methylobacterium nigriterrae
CTGCCCGCTCGCGGACCTCGGGGGCAAAGGGTGGGGTATGCTTCGTCATGGCTCCAGTCTCTCAAGAGTCGGAGCCTCCGGAAAACCCGCTGCGGTTCAGGGGCGCGGTCGATCGATGCCTGGCCAAATCTGTCCAGAGCGGCCTTGTCCGAAGCTGTCCCAGGCCGACCGCGGCTATGCCCGGTAGGATACGGTCGCCATCCACCGAGCGGCCGGTC
>NZ_JBAWTG010001122.1:0-218 GCF_037106235.1 Methylobacterium nigriterrae
GAGTTGATGCCATCGAGAGCCCTGCCGCTTCATGGAGAGGGCAGGATCAGGGCGGCAAGGTTAATGAGGGATTACCTCTGCGCTGCCCCGCTGCCTGCTAGGGAGACGGCAGCGGGGCATGTCGTAGATCTCACGACCGAGCCAATACGCAACGCGGCTCGCCAGCAGGATGCCAAGGCGACGATTAAGGCGCCCTTGGAGCCGCCGGCCGAATGCAG
>NZ_JBAWTG010001123.1:0-217 GCF_037106235.1 Methylobacterium nigriterrae
CAGTGTTGTGGCCCCTCAGCAGATACCTCGCTGCAGCTCACTGCAACTCGCTGAGGGCAGAACCATGTTGGTGCGCTCCCGATTGCATGTTCTTCGGCGCCGAGCTGCCGGCAGGGTTGAGGCGGACAGTGTTTGGGTTGAGGCAAGCTCAACCGAGGCTGCCATCGTCCAGGCTCGCTCCGTCGCGGCCACGGTCCTGGCAGACGCCGCAGGCATT
>NZ_JBAWTG010001124.1:0-216 GCF_037106235.1 Methylobacterium nigriterrae
CGGTTGTTGTAGATCCACTCCGGACAGGCGACAGGAGCCTCATGCCGCTGCGGCGGGATCGCAGGCCGTGCACCCATGCGCCAGATGTGCTCGCGGAAGTGATGGCTGGTGTAGCCCCGGTCGGCTACCACCCACCTCGGCACGCCCGGCAGTTGATCGAGCAGCGGGATGGCCTGGGGCAGCTCATGCGCTTGCCCAGGCGCGATCCGGAAGGCG
>NZ_JBAWTG010001125.1:0-216 GCF_037106235.1 Methylobacterium nigriterrae
CGGTTGTTGTAGATCCACTCCGGACAGGCGACAGGAGCCTCATGCCGCTGCGGCGGGATCGCAGGCCGTGCACCCATGCGCCAGATGTGCTCGCGGAAGCGATGGCTGGTGTAGCCGCGGTCGGCTACCACCCACCTCGGCACGCCCGGCAGTTGATCGAGCAGCGGGATGGCCTGGGGCAGCTCATGCGCTTGCCCAGGCGCGATCCGGAAGGCG
>NZ_JBAWTG010001126.1:0-216 GCF_037106235.1 Methylobacterium nigriterrae
CAGTGCTCACCTGGTTCATGGACGCCTCCTGGAGTGGGCTCTAACACCACCACTCTGGCACGCTGATGCCGTCGGGGGCGTCCACACCATCACGCCCCCGGCGCCTCGCGGCACGGAGTGCGCCATGTACGATCCCTTCGCTGTCGCCCTGCTGGCTCTAGAGTGCGGATTGGACCGGCGACTGGCGCAGCAGTTCGGGTTGATCGCTCTCCTCTT
>NZ_JBAWTG010001127.1:0-215 GCF_037106235.1 Methylobacterium nigriterrae
CCAGCTTTCTCCATTCTGCGTCGTCCAGCATCACTCCTCCCAGTCAGGAGGAGCAAAACGCCCGCACACGGAACACGTTCAAGGCCGAACAGGCCGTAGGCGAGCCGCAACAGTGCACATGATCCTCCTCTGAATGAGTGGACACCTCTGCTACGCTCCCATGGGGGCTGGAAGGTGTCTGATGGGGACAACGAAACGAACGTTCACGCCGGAGT
>NZ_JBAWTG010001128.1:0-214 GCF_037106235.1 Methylobacterium nigriterrae
GGACGACGGCTCCTCAGCGGGTCATGCCGTGGCCGTGATCGGCGGCTCCCCGGTCGATGGACCCTGAAGCGCCGCAGCGAGGCGGGCGGCGAGCGCCGCGTTGTTCTTCACGAGGGCGATGTTGGTGACCAAGCTGCGGCCGCCCGTCAACGCAAGGATGCGGGAGAGAAGGAAGGGCGTCACCGCCTTGCCGGTGACCCCGGCCTCATCGGCC
>NZ_JBAWTG010001129.1:0-214 GCF_037106235.1 Methylobacterium nigriterrae
GTCCTTCTGCCAGATGCTGTACTGGCCTTCGCCCGGAGCCGAGGTGCCGCTCGCGTCGTAGGTGTACGAGCCCTTCAGGAAGATCTGGTCGGAATCGGTGAAGTCGGTGATGGTGTCGGCCTTGCCCTGATAGACGTCGCCGGTATCCTGCGTGTCGAAGTAGAAGTAGTCGGCGCTGCCGTCGTTGCCGCCCGAGAGCGTGTCGACGCCCTTG
>NZ_JBAWTG010001130.1:0-213 GCF_037106235.1 Methylobacterium nigriterrae
GGCGCCTATATCCGCCTCAACGTGATGGAGACGCCGGAATTCACGCAGGTGAAGGAGGCCAACCGCGAGGCGGCGATTCCCTTCGTGTCGATGATGCGCACCTACCCGAAGAACGTGCTCGCGGGCATGGGTGCGCGAACGATCGACGGCGTGTTCTTCAACATCTTCGCGGTCTTCTCGATCGGCTACCTGACGCAGACCCTGCACGTGCCG
>NZ_JBAWTG010001131.1:0-212 GCF_037106235.1 Methylobacterium nigriterrae
GCTCGCCCATATCGTGAGGATTCGGGCGTTCGGGCAGCACAGCTCGGCTGTCGGCTACACGCTGAGCTTCGGATTGCAGACCAAGTAGCGGTGGCCCTCCTATCCACCATTGCTGTTCTGTCTACGAGGTGCGGGGATGTCGGGCCGGGCATGACGGCCATCGTTCCATGAGGTTCTTAGGCTTGGGGCGGGAGCCGTTCCAAAACTCCGTG
>NZ_JBAWTG010001132.1:0-212 GCF_037106235.1 Methylobacterium nigriterrae
GCATGTCCTGGTCGACCTGCAGGATCTGCAGCCGAACCTCCGCCTGCTTGCCGCGCGCCTCGGCGATCGAGGAGATCTGGCTGCCGCGCTCGCCCTCGAGGCGGGCCGCATCACGCTCGAGGCTGGTCATGCGCGAGATCGGCACGAGGTTCTTCTGCCAGAGCTCGCGGATGCCCTTGAGCTCCTGCGTGATGAAGGCGGTCTGGCTGGCA
>NZ_JBAWTG010001133.1:0-212 GCF_037106235.1 Methylobacterium nigriterrae
GCGCAGTGTCGCGTCCTGCAGCAGCGCTGCGTTCGGCTCGCCGGCCCTGGCCAGTGCCGCGGACTTGTTCTCCGCCGCGCGCGCCTTCTCCGTCGCGGCGGACCTCACCTTCCCAGGACGGGGCAGGGCGGCATACCGGACTTTGGGACGAACGTGCCCATACAGGTCCCGCAGCGAGCGGTGATGCGCAGATCGCGCCTGGTGTTGTCCGT
>NZ_JBAWTG010001134.1:0-211 GCF_037106235.1 Methylobacterium nigriterrae
GTGAGCCGGAGAAGGAGACCGCCGCGACGAAGACCTAAGCCCAAAACGCCAACGGCCCCACCCCGGCAAGGGTGAGGCCGTCGAAATCGATGGGTCTGGTGAGACCGTTTCCACTCCCCAGACATCATAGCTCCGCTCAGGAGTCAATCGGGTTCGCTTCCCGAGACGATGGTGTTTTGCCTTTTACCGGGTGCGCATGCCGTGCGTGCTC
>NZ_JBAWTG010001135.1:0-211 GCF_037106235.1 Methylobacterium nigriterrae
GGCAGCATGGCGGTGTCTCTTGGCGGGGACGCCACCAGCCTATCCGTCACGCCCGCTTCGTCACCTAACACCCTCGACGACCCGTCCGATTGGCCAAAGTCGAGCTTAGAGGGTCTAACAAAACCACCGTTCGATGAAGCGCCAGACGATGAGGGCTGCGGCCAGTGTCGTGAAGGCGAGGTGGATGTCGCGGCGTCGCTCGTAGCGGATG
>NZ_JBAWTG010001136.1:0-209 GCF_037106235.1 Methylobacterium nigriterrae
ACGGTGCTCACCTGGTTCATGGACGCCTCCTGGAGTGGGCTCTAACACCACCACTCTGGCACGCTGATGCCGTCGGGGGCGTCCACACCATCACGCCCAGTCTGCGCCGCCCGGCTGCTGCTTCACGATGGCGGCCGGGCGCGGGGCGGACGTAGCTCACATGATTGGCGTGTCAGGCCACCGGCACCCGAAGACCATCGTCGGCTATC
>NZ_JBAWTG010001137.1:0-208 GCF_037106235.1 Methylobacterium nigriterrae
CAGCTGGTTCCTGGATGCCGAGGCATTGCCGGAGCGCGCCAGGGAACGCCCCGACGGCAGGCCCCAGAACCCAAACATCGCATCAAAGAAGAGCGAGCCTGTGCTCAAAGGGGCAGTCGCAACACGCTGAACGGTCTCTGCAGCGCTCTGGGCCACCTGGCGGGTGCTCTCGGCGGCAGCTTCAGCCGTCTGCGCCACCTGCTCGGCC
>NZ_JBAWTG010001138.1:0-208 GCF_037106235.1 Methylobacterium nigriterrae
GGGCGATGCCGGAATGCGTCTCGATCAGCTCGGTGAGTCTTGCGCGCGGGATGTCGACGACGGAGCAGGGCGTGAGCGCGCCCAGCCGCATGTCGCGCGTGGAGGGGCTGGAGCTGTGCATGCGGCAGAGGTCGCCCGGCACGGCAAAGGAGACGATCCGGCGGCCGCCCTGCCAGAGGGTCTTGTAGCGCCCGGCGATGCCGCTCAT
>NZ_JBAWTG010001139.1:0-208 GCF_037106235.1 Methylobacterium nigriterrae
GCAGAAGGTCGGCAACGAGGGCGTGATCACGGCTGAGGAAGCCAAGACCGCCGAGACCGAGCTCGACGTGGTCGAGGGCATGCAGTTCGACCGCGGCTACCTCTCGCCCTACTTCATCACCAACGCCGAGAAGATGGTCGCGGATCTGGATGACCCCTACATCCTGATCCACGAGAAGAAGCTCTCCTCGCTGCAGGCGCTCCTGCCG
>NZ_JBAWTG010001140.1:0-208 GCF_037106235.1 Methylobacterium nigriterrae
GCAGAAGGTCGGCAACGAGGGCGTGATCACGGCTGAGGAAGCCAAGACCGCCGAGACCGAGCTCGACGTGGTCGAGGGCATGCAGTTCGACCGCGGCTATCTCTCGCCGTACTTCATCACCAACGCCGAGAAGATGGTCGCGGATCTGGATGACCCCTACATCCTGATCCACGAGAAGAAGCTCTCCTCGCTGCAGGCGCTCCTGCCG
>NZ_JBAWTG010001141.1:0-207 GCF_037106235.1 Methylobacterium nigriterrae
CCGGCATCGCCGAAGCCGTAATCGTCGCTGTTGCCGTAGCCGATGAAGTCGATGTAGTCGTTGCCGACAGTGCCATACTTCGAAGCCATGATTCACTCCATGCGTTATCTGCGCGGATTATTGCCCAAATGATCAGTCGTCATTCGGGAATATCCAGGTTGCGAAAGGATGATTGCAGACCGCCCAGATTGTGCCGGAGTTCACCGG
>NZ_JBAWTG010001142.1:0-207 GCF_037106235.1 Methylobacterium nigriterrae
CCCGGTGACCCGATCAGCACAACGGTGAGCGTGTTTCGGCCGGCGTGCAGCCAGGGGGTCACGTCGAAAGTGAACCCGTCGAGAGACGGCTCGATTCCCACGAGGGCTGCCTCGGTGACTGCGTAGGTGTTCACACTGACCATGGCGCGGCCACCCGCGCCTGAGAGTGTCAGGCGCAGCCGCTCTCCGCAGCGAAGTTGCATGATG
>NZ_JBAWTG010001143.1:0-207 GCF_037106235.1 Methylobacterium nigriterrae
AACCCAGCCGGTCGTTCTGATGCCGCCGTCGTGATTGGTCCATGGCAGGCGCCAGATGACCTCGCCGAACCGCAACCCGAAGCGGCTGAGCGGGCCGTTACTCCAGTGCTTGCGATGCCCCCAGTAGCGGTACGGTGCCGGGACGCGGTTCCACCAAAACACCACCACGCGGTCGCCGCGGGGACCACCGCACATCATGCCAATCCA
>NZ_JBAWTG010001144.1:0-206 GCF_037106235.1 Methylobacterium nigriterrae
CCCGAGGGAGCGGACCAAGACCGGGAGGAAACGGAGCTTGGGCTCCCGGTCGGAAGCAGACAGGCCGCCTGAAAGCGGCCTGTCTGCCCGGTTTGATGCTGGTTGGGTTCAGAAGTCCATGCCGCCCATGCCGCCGCCGCCCGGCATCGGGGGAGGCGCGTCCTTCTTCGGAGCGTCGGCGACCATCGCCTCGGTGGTGACGAGGA
>NZ_JBAWTG010001145.1:0-205 GCF_037106235.1 Methylobacterium nigriterrae
GGCACGGGGACTACGAAACCGGCGAGACAGCGTTGCGCGGCTCGATTGACCTTCCGCTCAACAACCGCAGCGGGCGGTCGCGCTCCATAACGCCCAATCGGCGAATGCCGCGGGCCCTTCGCTGGCATCGTGCCGAACGCGCGGCGGCTCCGGGGCTGAGCCGGCCGTGCTACACGCATTGCAGGCCGCCTCGTCAGGACGGGGC
>NZ_JBAWTG010001146.1:0-205 GCF_037106235.1 Methylobacterium nigriterrae
CGCGGGCGAGCGCAAGGCGGTGCCGTGGCGGCGGCTGCTCAGGCGGATGCTGCCGGTCACCCTGACCGACTTCTGCTACGGCTGGACGCTCTGGCTGTTTCTCAATTGGATCCCGTCCTACTTCCTCCACGAATTCAATCTCGACATCAAGAAATCGGCCATCTTCGCCTCGGGCGTCTTCTTCGCGGGCGTCGTGGGGGACACG
>NZ_JBAWTG010001147.1:0-205 GCF_037106235.1 Methylobacterium nigriterrae
GGCAAGAAGCCGGGGCGGTCTGAAACCCATGCCGCCCCGACATGATCAGGCAGCCTTGCGCCGCCCCCGACCCTTCGGCTGCTCCACCGGAGCCTGAGCACCCGGCCGCCCGAGGCCGATCGACTTGGCGAGTTCCGAGCGCTGGGCGGCGTAGTTGGCGGCGACCATCGGGTAGTCGGCCGGCAGGCCGTAGCGCTGGCGGTAG
>NZ_JBAWTG010001148.1:0-205 GCF_037106235.1 Methylobacterium nigriterrae
GCAGAACAGCTCAAAGGGGGCGTGCATGGAGCATCGGCAGTTTGGGCGATCCGGGCTGAAGGTGCCCGTCCTCGGCCTCGGAACGGCGACCTTCGGTGGCATCGGTGAGTTCTTTGAGCGCTGGGGGCGGACGGATGCCGCCGAGGCGGAGCGCCTCGTCGATCTCTGTCTCGAGGCGGGCGCCAACTTCTTCGATACGGCCGAC
>NZ_JBAWTG010001149.1:0-203 GCF_037106235.1 Methylobacterium nigriterrae
TAGCCTCACGCACCTGGTGCGAGGCCGTCTCGACGTTTCTCTGCACGATCTGCTTGGTGTTCTGGGCGGCCTGCTCGCGCAGACCGGCCATCTTGTTCACGCCCTCGCGAGCGGCCTCAGCGAACTGCTTGCCCTGCTCGGCGGTCTTGTTGATGGTCGCCTTGGCGGTATCGGCGGCCTTGTCGCTCTGCTCGGACTGCTTG
>NZ_JBAWTG010001150.1:0-202 GCF_037106235.1 Methylobacterium nigriterrae
CGAGCGACGCCGCGACATCCACCTCGCCTTCACGACACTGGCCGCAGCCCTCATCGTCTGGCGCTTCATCGAACGGTGGTTTTGTTAGACGCTCTAAGCTCGACTTTGGCCATTTGCGGCGTGTCGAGTGGGCTGAGATGACGAGGCGGGCATGACGGATAGGCTGGCGCTGTTTCCTGCAAGAGACACCGCCATGTCCCCC
>NZ_JBAWTG010001151.1:0-201 GCF_037106235.1 Methylobacterium nigriterrae
ACGGTGCGCTCGCCGATCTGCAGGAAGGCGTCGACGGGCATGCCGGGCACCAGGGTGACCTCGCCGAGCCGGGCGCGCTCGGCGGCCGGGACCTGGATGCGCGCCTTGTAGAAGGACTGGCCCGACTTATCGTCCTTGTCCTGGGTGACGTCGGCCGAGACGAGCTTGACGACGCCCTTGATCTCGGGGGTGGTGCGCTGG
>NZ_JBAWTG010001152.1:0-201 GCF_037106235.1 Methylobacterium nigriterrae
AGGGTCACGCACTCGGCCGCGGCCGAGGACGTGTCCATGAAGTAGAGGCCCGGCCCCCGGGCCGGCGCTTCGGCGGGCTGGAGCGCGTCGATGAAGCGGCACTCGTGGCCGATCTTCTCGAGGTTGCCGAGCGCCTTCTCCTCGATCGTGGTCAGGCCGCCCGCGATGTTGCCCTTGGTGGGCTGCGAATCCGAGAGGTCG
>NZ_JBAWTG010001153.1:0-201 GCF_037106235.1 Methylobacterium nigriterrae
GCGCCGACCGCGAAGAGAAGCGCGTGACCTGCGGGAGCGATACATCCGGGACCGATGAGGATCAGGAGTAGCTTGCCTCACTGCCCCCAATCAGAGAAGAGGGCTCCTAGTTGTCTGGTGGTGGAACGTTGTTGGGATCAGGTGCGTTGGGCAATCGAGGAGCATGCCTGGCGCTTTGACGGCGTCCGTCGCCGCGTCTCC
>NZ_JBAWTG010001154.1:0-201 GCF_037106235.1 Methylobacterium nigriterrae
GGGAGACGCGGCGACGGACGCCGTCAAAGCGCCAGGCATGCTCCTCGATTGCCCAACGCACCTGATCCCAACAACGTTCCACCACCAGACAACTAGGAGTCCGTCCGAGTAAGTGTCTCGACGACGAGGCTGCGGGATGATTCACTCGGCTCATGGCCAAGGTGTTTCGCCCCTGGGACGTTGATCAGGGCTGGCTGCTGC
>NZ_JBAWTG010001155.1:0-201 GCF_037106235.1 Methylobacterium nigriterrae
CCAAATCTGTCCAGAGCGGCCTTGTCCGAAGCTGTCCCAGGCCGACCGCGGCTATGCCCGGTAGGATACGGTCGCCATCCACCGAGCGGCCGGTCAGCTATGCATGCCGCTCAGGCTATCCAGCGGGACGGTTCGCTCTGATCGCAAACAGCTCTCCCAGCAGCACTCATGCGAGCGTCTAGGCAAGGGTCTTTCGGTGCT
>NZ_JBAWTG010001156.1:0-201 GCF_037106235.1 Methylobacterium nigriterrae
GGCCTGACCTACGAGGCCGCCGCCGAGGTCGCCGGCTGTCAGGTCGGCACGGTGAAAAGCCGCGTCAGCCGCGCGCGAGCGTTCGTAGCCGGATCGCTGAATATGCCCTCGCCGCGGCTCTCAACGTGAGCCGATGCTGCCTGCACCGATGAGCCATCCCCTGATCCGAAAGCTCGAGCATGGCGCTGCTTTGTCCGAGGT
>NZ_JBAWTG010001157.1:0-201 GCF_037106235.1 Methylobacterium nigriterrae
CCAAATCTGTCCAGAGCGGCCTTGTCCGAAGCTGTCCCAGGCCGACCGCGGCTATGCCCGGTAGGATACGGTCGCCATCCACCGAGCGGCCGGTCAGCTGTACATGCCGCTCAGGCTATCCAGCGGGACGGTTCGCTCTGATCGCAAACAGCTCTCCCAGCAGCACTCATGCGAGCGTCTAGGCAAGGGTCTTTCGGTGCT
>NZ_JBAWTG010001158.1:0-201 GCF_037106235.1 Methylobacterium nigriterrae
CAGCGCCGACCGCGAAGAGAAGCGCGTGACCTGCGGGAGCGATACATCCGGGACCGATGAGGATCAGGAGTAGCTTGCCTCACTGCCCCCAATCAGAGAAGGGCTCCTAGTTGTCTGGATGCGAGACCTCCTTGGCGGCTGCAACAACCTTGAGGGCTTTCGGGAGCGCGTCCGGATCAGGCGGTTTGGTAACGGGCTTGG
>NZ_JBAWTG010001159.1:0-200 GCF_037106235.1 Methylobacterium nigriterrae
AACCTTGCCGCCCTGATCCTGCCCTCTCCATGAAGCGGCAGGGCTCTCGATGGCATCAACTCTCCTACGGCCTACGGCTGCCGCTCTTGCGCGATACCCGGTCCCTGTCGGGCTGATCGCACCGCTCTACCGGGCTGACGAGAACGAGTTCGCAAGGCTGCTCGCCCCTATATCCGAGTACGCCCGCGCTCGGATCGCGG
>NZ_JBAWTG010001160.1:0-200 GCF_037106235.1 Methylobacterium nigriterrae
CTTCGTCGTGACCTACAACTCGACCAGCGACAGCGGCTACCACGACATCGTGGTCAAGGGCGGCGATCCGCACGGCGACATCTCCTTCTACTGAGACGACACCGGTCCGACCGGACCCGAACCATGCTCCCGCCGGGTCTGCCCGGCGGGGGCTTTCGCGCGTCCATTTGCCAGCGTGAGGCGGGTCACGGACCCTCGCC
>NZ_JBAWTG010001161.1:0-200 GCF_037106235.1 Methylobacterium nigriterrae
GATCGTCGTCCTCTACAACCGTCAATACTTCACGCCGGGCAACAGTGCGTCCGCGGCTCTGTCGGCCGGCATCGCGGCGGCAACGGCGACGCTCGCTCCACCCGAAGCATCACGGGGCAGATCGTACGCGCCGGGATCTCTCGTGCTCGAGCAGTACGTGCTGACCAATCCTGCCTTGAACTACGCCCAGTTCCTGTTGC
>NZ_JBAWTG010001162.1:0-200 GCF_037106235.1 Methylobacterium nigriterrae
CAGTTCGGGTTGATCGCTCTCCTCTTCGGGCGGTGGTGCGTAGTAGAGATCCAGCGCTTTCCAGAAGGCGTCGCGCTCCTCCTGTGTCCGGCGGTCCAAGGCAGTCTCCAGTTCAGCGCGGCCTGCCCGCGAGGCTTCCTCGTGCTGGCCTGGATCCAGCAGGTCTAGAAGCCCAGCCATAGCGATCTCCCTAGGTGCGT